>CAYOGX010000001.1:0-24191 GCA_964403235.1 uncultured Planctomycetales bacterium
CTCGCTCGCCGGCGGCGAGCCGTTGCTCCGCGACGACATCGTCGAGGTGGCCCGGTTGGTCTCGCGGCAGCACGTCTGCTTCATGACCACCAACGGGTGGGACCTGACGCCGGACCTGGCCCGCGACCTGTTCGCGGCGAAGCTGTGGGGCGTGTCGGTCAGTCTGGACTATGCCGACCCGGCCAGGCACGACCGCAGGCGTGGGCAGCCCGGGGCGTTCGACCGGGCCGTTCGCGCGTTGGACTATTTCTCCGCCGCCCGCCGTTGGCCCTGGCAGCGGGTCAACGTGATGACGGTCCTGATGCACGACAACCTCGACCAGATCGAGCCGCTGCTCGAGCTGGCGGCCGACCATGGCGCGTACCTGATGGTCCAACCGTACTGCCATCGCAAGACGGGCAGCCACCGGTTCGTCCATTCGAACGGGCAGGTGTCGCCCTATCTGCTCGAGCTCAAGCGGCGGCACCGGAACCTGCTGAGCCACCCGATCTTCCTGAGCAAGTTCGACCAGGCCCTCGACGGCGGCGTGCCGGGCTGCATGGCCGGGCGGGCGTTCTTCAACATCGACTCGACGGGCGACATCGCCATCTGCGTCGAGCAGCGGGATCGCCCGGTCGCCAACCTCTATCGAGACCACGAACAGGTCATCGTCCGCCGCCTCAATGCCGGGGCGCGGGGCAACACGTGCACGGATTGCTGGTACAACTGCCGCGGCGAGGTCGAGATGCTGATGCGTCCGTGGAGCCTGGCCCTGTCGATGCCCGAGCTCCTGTTCGACCGCGGGCGACTGCCCACGCGCTAAGTCGCGCACCTGACACACTCAGAGCCGCGACCGTCAAGGAGCGGTCCTGGCCCAACCGCTCCCTGACGGTCGCGGCTCTGAGTGACCCCGCACACGCTGGCGCGTCATCGAACCGATGGAGCTTCATCCATGACACACACATCTGTGTTTGCATTGGTGCCCGGCATGATCGTGGTCCTGCTGGCCGGAGGTGCTGCGCCGGTGAGGGACAGGCCGCTCGAGCTCACCGGAGACGAATCGCCCGAACGTGCGATCTGTATCTATTGTCCGCAAGATGCGTCGTTCGCAGAAGCCCTGGCTGCGCGGGAGGTCCGCCGATACATCTACTTGCGGACCGGACACCTGTTGCCCATCCGGCCGGTCACGAAACTGCCCGACGGCGAAGATGCCATCGTCGTGGCGCGCCAGGATCGTCCGATCCATCGCGCGGTGTTCAGTGGCTACCGCAGTGTTCTCCCGCCGCTCAGGGCACAGGCGTTTTACCTAACGACCATCGCGAGGGCGGGACGTCGTGTGGTCGTGATTGCCGGCGGCGACGACGCGGGGACGCTGTATGGCGCGTACCGATTCGCCGAGCACCTCGGCGTGCGGTTCTACCTGCACGGCGACGTGATCCCGGACGATCGGATTGCGTTGAAGCTGCCCGACCTGGACGAGGTCGGCCGGCCGCTGTTTGGGCTGCGAGGCATCCAGCCGTTCCACGATTTCCCTGAGGGGCCCGACTGGTGGGATCTGGACGACTACAAGGCCATCATCTCGCAGTTGCCCAAGCTCGGCATGAACTTCATCGGGCTGCACACCTACCCGGAGGACCGACCGGCGGCCGAGCCGACGGTGTGGATCGGCCTGGCCAGGGACATCGGCGCGGACGGTCGGGTGAACTTCAGCTACCCGTCGATCTACTACAACACGGCGTTGCCCGTCGGGTGGGGGTTCGCCGCCAAGAAGACAAGCGACTACGTGTTCGGTGCGGGGAACCTGTTCGCGAGCGACGCACACAGCTCGCAGATCATGGCAGGCGTCGCGCCGAGGCCCGACAGGGCCGAACACTGCAACGAGGTGTTCAACCGCGCCGGCGCGATGCTCCGCGAGGCCTTCAGACACGCACACGCGCTGGGCGTGAAGACCTGCGTCGGCACCGAGACACCGCTGGTCGTGCCGAAGAGGGTGGCCGCCCGGCTGAAGAAGCTGGGGAAGGACCCCAAGGCACCGGCCGTGTTGCAGGAGCTGTATGACGGGATGTTCCGCCGGATCGCTAAGGCCTACCCCATCGACTACTACTGGTTCTGGACGCCAGAGGGCTGGACCTGGCAGGGCGCCAAACCCGAGCAGATCGAAGCGACCATCAAGGACATCAAGACCGCCTACGCTGCCGCCAAGAACTGCAACGCGCCGTTTCAACTGGGCACGTGCGGGTGGGTCCTAGGCCCGCCGAGCAACCGTGCCCTGTTCGACGAAGTCCTGCCCAAGGACATGTTCACGAGTTGCATCAGCCGTCAGGTGGGCCACGCGCCGATCGAGTCGGGGTTCGCGCGGGTCTCCGGTCGGGGGAAATGGGCCATCCCCTGGCTCGAGGACGACCCGGCGATGACGTCGCCGCAGTTGTGGGTCGGACGGATGCGGACCGACGCCGCCGACGCGCTGCGATACGGGTGCACCGGGCTGATGGGCATCCACTGGCGGACGCGGATCCTCGCGCCGAACGTCTCGGCGTTGGCCAGGGCGGCCTGGGACCAGACGGGCTGGGGCGAGCGGGCACGGACGGCTGGACCCGTGGGCGGCAAGATCGCCACGTTCCCGGATCGCGACTTCGCCAATACCCGGGACGACACGCTGTACCAGACCGTCCGCTACGACGTGAACGCCTATCGGCTGGCCGTGCCGAACGGTGTCTATTTCGTGATGCTGCGGTTCTGCGAGCCGGCCTACAACGAAAAGGGCAAGCGCGTCTTCGGCGTCCGGCTCCAGGGCAGGCGGGTGATCGACAAGCTCGACATCTTCGCGACCGTCGGCCAGAACCGGGCGCTCGACTATCCGTTTGTCGGGGTCGAGGTGGCCAACGGCTGGCTCGACATCGAGTTCGAGCGTCACGCCGAGCTGCCCTGCATCGCTGCGATCGACATCGAGGGCGTCGGGTTCGTCCAGAAGATCAACTGCGGCGGCCCGGCCTACAAGGACTATGACCCCGATCCGCCCGTGTTGTCGCGGTATCCGCCGACGGACGATTTCTATCTCGACTGGGCGACGCATCTGTTCGGTGCCGCCGCGGCTGCCGACGTCGCCAAGGTCTTCGCGAAGATGGACTGCGAACTGCCGCGCCCGTCGGACTGGGTGAACGGGCCAGGTGGGCTCAAGCCCGACAGTCAGTCATGGGAGACCGTCGGCAAGGCGTACGCGTTCGTGGATGAGTTGGCGGCGCTCCGGCCGCGGGTCAAGGGCGCGGGCAACCGGGCGCGGTTCGATTACTGGTTGGACAGTTTCCGTTACCTGCGTGCGTCCGGTCGGGTCAGGTGCACGTGGGCCCGATACAACGCCGCGATCAAGAAGGTCCAGGCCGAGAAGGACCCCAAGGCCCAACGGGACCTGGCCACCCAGACCGCCCTGCCGATCCGCAAGCAGTTGGTTCAGGACGTGCGCGAGGTCTATCGGCACCTGCTGGCGACGGTCAACACGACCGGCACGATGGGGACGGTGGCCAACTGGGAGCAGCACATCCTGCCCGGCCTGTTGATCAAGCCGGGTGACGAGCTGTCGAAGATCCTCGGCAAACCGTTGCCGCCCGACGCCCAGCCCGACCAGCGCTACGACGGCCCGATGCGCGTCATCGTGTCGACCGTGCGTAGTAGCGTGACGGCCGGCGAATCGCTGACGCTGAAGGTGATCGTCCTGAGCCAGCAGCCGCCTTCGCATGCGGCGTTGTATTGGCGCACTGTCGACGACAAGGGCACCGGCGAGTTCGCGAAGATCCCCCTGACACACGTCGCGCGCGGCGTCTACTCGGTCACGTTTCCGCCGGACGGTGCGAAGGGCATGATGCTGGAGTATTATGTGAAGGTCATGACGGGAGATGGCAAAGCGGTCTGTTTCCCCGCCACCGCGCCGGACCTGAACCAGACGGTGGTCGTCGTCCCATAGGGACGATTGAATCGCGACCGCCTGTGTGTCGTCCAACCGTATTGGTGAGCGCGATAACGAAGGGTGCAACCATGATATCGACCAAACTGCTTGGTGTCGCGTGTGTGATCGCGGGTCTGGCCGAAACGGCGAGCGCAGCCAAGCCGCTGTTCGTTCAGAAGGACATCTTCATCGCCGGCCTGGACGGCGTCTGCCAGTACCGCATCCCCGCGATCGTCACGACCAACAAGGGCACGCTGGTGGCCGTCTGCGACGCCCGCGTCGACCGACCGGGCGACGCGCCCAACAACATCGACCAGGTCGTCAAGCGGAGCCTCGATCGCGGCAAGACCTGGACGCGAATGAAGGTCATCGTCGATTTCCCCGGCAACGAGGCCGCGGGCGACCCCACCTTGCTGGTGGATCGCAAGACCGGCACGATCTGGATGTTCTACGCCTACGCCATTCCCAAACCCGACGTGAAGCCCTTCGGCCGGGTCCTGTGGGTCCACGCGGTCACCAGCGACGACGACGGGGTGAGCTGGTCCAAACCGATTGACGTGACCGCCGCGTTCAAGAAGCCCGAATGGAGCGCGATCGTGACCGCGCCGGGCATGGGCATCCAGACCCGCGCCGGCCGGCTGCTCGTGCCCTGCTATTCCCGGACCGGCGACCGATGGTCCTCGCACTTGTCCTACAGCGACGACCACGGCAAGACGTGGCACATCGGCGGGCCGGCCCCGCTCAAGACCAACGAATGCCAGGTGGTCGAGCTCGTCGACGGCACGCTGATGCTCAACATGCGATCTAAACGCGGCAAGGGCTGCCGCGCGGTCGCCACCAGCACCGACGGTGGCAAGACCTGGTCCGAAGCGATCGACGCGACGACGCTGGTCGAGCCCGTCTGCCAGGGCAGCTTCATCCGCTACACCGATCGCCGCGACGGCTACGCCAAGGACCGCGTGCTGTTCGCCAACCCCGCCAGCCGAAAGCGCGAAAACATGACGGTGCGTCTCAGCTACGACGAGGGCAAGACCTGGCCGATCGCCAAGGTCCTCCACACCGGCCCGGCCGCCTATTCCTGCCCCACGATCCTGGCCGACGGCACGATCGCGGTGTTCTACGAGCGCGGCGACCAAAGCGCCTACGAAACGATCACCTTCGCCCGCTTCAACCTGGAATGGCTCACCGACGGGAAGGACTGCTTGCGACGGGAGCGATCGTGCAAGAGAGCCGCGCAATGAACAGGTTCCATTGGGACCGGGCCCTGTGGGGTGGGTTCGCTCAGCCAACATGGGATCAATGCGCCCCTCCCGTCGTCATTGGCGCATGGCGACTCGACCGGGCCAAACCTGAACCCGACGGTAATCGCGGAGGCGAAGCTCGAATCCTAGCAGGGGTCGGGGGGCGGAGCAGTACGACGGGGCGGAGCGGCAATGATCTGCGCGGCCGACCCTTCTCGCTGTGATTCGCTGGCCTACGATCAGCTTGGGTAGCCCACTGGGATGCTCGGTGATTCACGTTGCTTTGGCCCGTTCCTTCAAATCCTAGGAGACCCTGGTGGGGGCTTGGGGGCGTTTTGGGCGGCTTCAGCGTCCGCGGCTGCGTCGTCGGCGAGGGTAACGCTGGGGGGAGGGAGGTGAGAACCCATACATCCGTGGCGCGGGGGGTTTGGGCCTGTCCCGGTACGTTAAGGCGGCTGCGCATTCAGTCGATATTGGAGACATGGGACGAGGTTATTTGGTACCGCGCATCATCACCGCGTTTGGCGTCAGGGTGCGCTGCGCAGGGGAGGACGGCTTCGTCCCCGCTTGGCCGATTAACCTCAGCGAGACGGGGGCCTGTCTGCGGCTTCGTCGCGAGGTTTCGGTCGGTCAGCCGATCCGACTGGAGATAGAGCTGACCGATGAGGCGGATGTGATGGAGGTCGGCGGACGGATTGCATGGGTGCGTGACGACCACGGCAACGGGATGCTTTATTGCGGGGTGGGCTTCACGGATCTGACCGATGATCAGTTGCAGCAGATCAGAAGCTATGTCGAAATGGGGGCCCGATGGCTGCTGAAGTTCCTCTTCGAGTTCCCGCTTTTCAAGGAATTCTCCTACGACGACTGCCGGTCGCTGCTGAGAATCGTCACGCTGCGCGAGCTACAGAGGAAGGAAATCCTGTATCACAAGGACACCCGCGATGCGAACCTGCAAGGGCTGTTCATTGTGCACTCGGGCTTGTTGAGCATTTTCGACGGTCACAAGCCGCGCCCGGAACGCCACCTGGCGGTGGTTTCCGCAGGGCAGCTATTCGGCGAGACCACGCTGGTAGACGATCAGCCGCATTCGGCTACTGTCATGGCGGTCAATCCCTCTCGGTTGATCCAGGTGAACAAGATGGGCTACCTGCTGCTGCGCGAAGAGGAGCCCCAACTGGCCCTGAAGATCATGGACGTGGTGGCTCGGGCGCTGGCGGGCCGGTTGGGCCGAACCACCAGGAGGCTCTTCAGTCCGGTGCGGTTCTGACCCGTCCGCCGCAACTCCGGTGAGCCGCAATCTTGTTCGGCCCACCGATGGTTCACTCTCGTGGTCATCTATGTTCCGCCCTACAGGGCAGGATAGCGGACCCACCGAGACCGGCGAGGGCGGAGGGCTGCCGGTAGCTAACCACCGACGAACTCGAGCAATTCGCTGGGGTGGTCGAGGATTCGGATCGCTTCGGCCAGTTCGTCTGGGCCTCTAAAGCCCCAGGAGACGCCGATGGGGATCATGTTGGCGTTTTGGGCGGTCTCGATGTCTACGGCGCTGTCGCCGACCAGGGCAATCTGGGATGGGGCCAGGTTCATGGCGGCGGCGATGGCCTGGGCGGACGTGGGTTCGGGTTTTCTCGGGACGGCCTCCTTGTAGCCTTCGACCTGCACGAACGGCCAGCGGGCGTACATCGTCTCGATGATCTTGACGGCGAAGGCGTGCGGCTTGTTGCTGACCACGCCCAGGGGAATGCTGCCGCGGATGAGCTCGTCGAGCAGCTCGGGGATTCCCGGGTAGGGATACGACCGGTCCATCGGAAAGGTGTTGTACTCGGCGACGGCCAGCTCGTACATCCGGTCGAATCGTTCGCCCTCCTCTTCGCCCAGCGCTGCCTGGCAGAGACTTCGCAGGCCCCAGCCGACCCATTTAGCGTAGGCCTCGACCGGGTGGGCGGGCGCGCCGACGGCCTCGAGCGCGCGATTGGCTGCGTAGGCGATGTCACCCAGCGTGTTGCACAGCGTGCCGTCCAGGTCGAAGATCACGCCACGAGCAGCGATGTCGTTCGTCATGCGGGGGTCCTATCGGGGCGAGGTCGTTGGCGTCGATGCGGGTCCGCGTTTCGGGCCCAGCTTGCCGAGACGCCGGAGGTTCGCGCGGACGGCCTCGGGCGACCAACTGATGACGATGTACCGATCGCTCACGGCGATCGCCGGCCGGACCACGCCCGCCTGGATGTACCACATGCCGTCCGGCTCGCGCCCGATCGTCGGGCGGAACTGGCCTCGCGTGCGGCGACGCGCGGGACGCGTCGTGCCGGCGGGTCCCGTGGTGGACGGTTGCATCGCGGTCCGACGCCACCACGCCAGCCACTCCTGCCACGCGCCCATCATGGCATCGATGGCGTCTTGGACGGGCGCGGGATCGTCGATCTCCACCATCAACGTGAACGTCAACGGCAGTCGGAGGGGGTGGGCGGGCCAGTCGTGGATGATCAGGTGTCGGCCGAGCCGATCCAGCAACTGCGACCGGACGTGGACGCCGGTTCGTCGCTGGAAATCGGTCAGCCACTGGTGCCATTCCTCCCGCTCCTTGGCCGTCTGCGAGGCCAGGTAAGCGTCGCGGAGTCGACACGCCCAGTCGATCAGGTCGAGCTGCATGATCGCGCAGTTCGCCCCGGGGGGCACGGCGGACAACTGATCCTCCGGCAGGTTCTTCGGGTGCGACAGGGGCACGAACTGGTCGCCCGCGTCGAAGTGGTTCATGATGTAGCAGACGAGGTATCGGCCCTCCATGCGGACCGCGGCCAGCCCGCGCTGCAGCTCGCCCGCGCCCAGGGCCTCGAGCACCTGTTCCGGCCGGCCCTTGACGACCGGCTCGAG
This sequence comes from uncultured Planctomycetales bacterium, assembly GCA_964403235.1. Taxonomy (GTDB): domain Bacteria; phylum Planctomycetota; class Phycisphaerae; order UBA1845; family JAFGLZ01; genus JAFGLZ01. The sequence goes on from CAYOGX010000001.1 coordinate 8,035, forward strand.
CCGTTCGTGGATGCCCTGGTAGTTCACCAGCCATTCGATCATCGCGCCTTGTCCGCGGCAGCGACGTCTGGCGTTGACGAACCAGGGATCGCGCTCGATGGACGTGCTCGGCCGCATGTAGGTCTTGGCGACGCGGTCGAACGCGCCCCGACCCAGGCCGATCACGTAGCCGTCGCCCAGCGGGCCCCATTCCCACGTCGCCCAAACCGGCAGGCGGGCATCGGTCAGCCGATACGACCGCGACCCGTCCCGGTCGGTCACCTCGATCTTGCCGAATTGCTTGTCGGTATAGGTGGCCAGCATCCGCCGGATGCGGTCGACGACGGGCCCGTGCTCGCCGCCGGTCGCCAGCACGACGGCGACCTGCATGTGGGCCAGCCGGTACCCTTCCGGGCCGACCGGGCGGCTCGACACGTCCATCAGCATCACCACGTGCTCGTGGCTGCCCAACAACGGCAGCGACCCGGCGATGTCGCTGATGGTTCGGTACTGCTTGGGGATCAGGTTGAGCTGTCGGGCCAGGTCGACCCACTTGAGCATCCGCATGACGACGTGGTCGTCGGCGCGGGCCTCGGCAGGAAACCGTCCCCAGTAGGCCATCAACACGTCGGCGGGCACGTAGCGGGCCAGGTTGGTACCCGGGCCCGACGGGCGCGTCGTGGGCGATTCCGCGCGGGTCGGCACGGACCAGGCCGGCGCCGCGATCAGCACGACGGTCGCCACCCGCCGCCAGGCGAACCGCGCCGGGCTTGTGCCCCCCAGTGTTGGTAGCGTCTGGCCGTCCGTCATCAGCGCTTGTCCGCCGGCCTGGTCGTCGTACTGGGCTGGGTGGCCGTCGGCTTGGGGGCCTTAATGACCATGTGGATCACTGCGGCGGTGACGCCAATCCCCGTAAGGACCGCCGGGGGGCTGACCACCGGCGTCGGCAGCGGCAACGGGCTATGGGAGACCCCAAGCACCCCCTGATCGCCGGGGGCCACGCTCGCCACCATGCCGAACAGATGCCGCTCGAACGTCTGCGCCCTGGGCCAGTAGGAGACGTCCACCTCGAAGCCGGCCTTGGCCAGCTCCCCTGCCAGGACCGACGCCACCGGCAGGAGGAGCCGGTACAGCGGCCCGAGGAGGTCTTTCGTGTCGACGTATCCGACCAAGATGGCGTTGTCGGGCAGCCGTTTCCGTTGCGCCGCGAAATCCGGGTTCTTCAGGATCGAACCGGCCGCCAGCGCGTCGCCGCCCGCGCCCAGCCGTTCGAGGGTCGACGCGACGATCTGCGGATACAGCCCGATCACGAGGTGCCGCCCGGCCGTCCCCCACGCCGGCGCGATGAGCCTGTAGGGATCGTCGTACTTGGCGTCGACGAAGTGGACGGTCTGACCGCCGGCGGTCTTGTAGGTGGGCAGCTTGACCCGCGTACCGCCCATGGCCTTGACGATCGCCCGGGCCAGCGCCGTCATCGACCGTTCCGCATGCGCGGCGTCCTTGGTCTCGATCACCAACGTCAATCCCATCCCCCAGATCCCGCCGCTGCTCGACGCGTTGTACAGGCACCACCCGTCGTCGAGCGGCGCAAGCAGATCGTCGACCAACTTGACCCCGGCCGTCTCTTCGCACTCCGCCAGCGCATCCTGCCAACCCTCGTGCATGTTCGGGTCGATTTCCTTCAGGGCCGACATCATCTCTTGATACAGACCGTGCAGGTCGAGGTTGACCGCGCAGAACAGGTTCGCGTCGCGCGGCACGACGGCCAGGTCGGCGTCCGTGAGGAGCTTCTGCTGGTAGAGCGTCATCAGGCCCCCCTTCGCGCCCGGTGCGTGCAGATACGAGGAGAATCGGAAGCCATTGTCGGCCAGGCTGACCGTGCCGGACAGTGACTTAAACTTTCGCAGCCCCAGCGTCCGGATGGACCGGCCGACCAACACGCCCAGCGACCGCCGGCCCTTGTTCTTCCTGCCGCCCTCGGTGGCCTGTTGCAGGTCGATGATGGTGGCCACCAGCGGCAGACGACGGACGATCTCGGCGATGCTGAGATGCCAATTCAGCACGACCGTGCCGGGCTGCCCGGCCAGGCCCTTGCGGGCGGCGGCGAAGTCCTCGTCCTCGATCAGCGGCTTGATCTCCGACTTGCCCGTCAGCGAGTCGATGACTTTCTTCGGCGTGGTCCTGCCGGCCGTCACGATGAAGTACTCGCCGACGCGCCCCCAGGTCAGCAGCGGCATCCCCCCGCCGGGCGAGAACTGCGTCAGCTCGAGCTCGCCGATCGTCACGGGCTTCAACGGCGACTCGCCGCCCTCGGGCGTCTCGAACAGCGCGCCCTGTAGCGGCTTGAGCGCCGCCTCGAACCGCTCCGCGTCCGAACCGAGATGCCACGCGGCCGCCGCCTGCACGTCGACGCCGTCCGTCTTGAGGACGAAGCGCATGAGGTTGACGGCCCCCGGGTGGCGCCACAGCATCCCGAGGACGTCCATCAACGGTCCGTGGAGCTGGGCGGCATCGCCTTTGCTCATTTCCTGCTTGATCAATGCCTTGGCCCGTGGGCAGACCGCCTCGCAGAGCCGTGCGAACTCCGGTTCGGCCATCATTCGGCCCAGGGCGGTCCTCTGGTAGGCCGGTCCGGCGGCCTCGGCGCCCCGCCAGCCGATGTACAAGACCGATGGGCCGGGCAGCACCTTGGCCAGATCGGTGTCGGCCGCGCGGGCCCGTCCCGCGCCAGACAGGACCAACCCCAACGCGAGGGATACGATGACAACGCGAGTCGTGCTCAGCATGGCAACGGACCTCCAACAGGCTGGATCAAACTCCCCGATCGGGTGGCCGTTATCCTAGCGCCCAAGGCCCGTTCGTGCAACCGACATTGATCCGAGGGCGCGTCATGGATGTACCGGGTCGGGTGACGGGGTCAAGGCGCGGTGGGGTGCCATCGGCGCCCGTCATCGGGGCGTGGGGCGCGATCGACGCGACGCCGCGTGATCGCGTTTACGTTTGGTGCCCGGCTCGTCAACCTCGAGCACGGCGCGGACGGGCGTTCCCATCGCGCCGCGGATCTTCAGCGGAAACGCGAACAGCCGCACCCGGATGAAGTCGTGCCGGTACACGTTGCAGACCGGCGCGAGCAGATACGGGACGCTCGCCCAAAACTCAGGCCACGGGAACGTGGGCTCCGGAACGTAGTCGAAGCGGGGAAAGTCGGCGGCGAGACATCGGATGCGACGCGAGAACAGCCACAACGCAGCGCCTCGACTGATATACGGGCTCGCCTCGATGAAGTACTTGGGGTCGTGCCAGTGCGCGTCCCATCCGGTGGCGATGATGACGGCGTCGTCAGGCTCGATCGCGACGCCGGCCTCCTCGAGCTCCTCGAGCCGGACGGGGTCTCCCGCTTCCTTCTCGTCGACGCGCAGGATGACGGCGTTCATGACGAACTCGTCGACGGGACACGCGCTCACGGGCGTGCCCGATCGGTCGACGTGCGCCTTGGTCTCGATGTACGTCCCGCTCTGCCCGCCGATGTCGAACCGCTGGCAGTAGACCTTGTGATCCGCGGGCAGCTCGGGCGGATGGGGACACTCCGTGATGGTCGCGCCGGGATAGACCGACGAGTACGACCACATGCCGTTCTCGATCCAGCCTGTGATGTCGACGTATCGCATCGGACCTACATCGCGTCCAACAGGGCCTCGAACCGGGCGGCGACGTTCCGCAGGTCGCCGGTCCGTGCGTTGGGTGTGGTCAGCACCATTGGACCACCGAAGCTGGCGCAGCGGAGGATGGAGATCATCTCCTTGACCTCGGCGTTGCCGTGGGCCAGCGGCTGTACGACACCGTCGTTGCAGGCGTCCTCGACGTCGAGCTGGTCGACGAATCGCCGGAGCTTCTGTTTGTAGCTGTAAAGGAACGGTGCCTCGCCGGCCCGCGCGAAGTTCGCGCCGTTGAACGTGAACCCCACGTCGGCGCCGGTCTCACGCAGCGCCAGCAGCATCCGCGACGCCATCAGGCTGCCCTGGACGCCGTTGTACAGGGAAAGCCTCAACCCGCGCTCTGACGCGAGGGTCGCGTGCTCCTGTGCTTCGGCCGACAGGGGCAGCACGATCCGGTCGACCTGGTTGTCGACGGCAGCGTCCATGAATCGGGCCACCGACTCGGGAACCGACGCGCACCGCAATGCGGTCACGTGGCATTCGCCCTTGCGGAGGGCCTGCACCGTCGTCCGCAGGTCGTCGGCGGCGAGCCTGTGGACGGGTCGGCCCTGGACGAGGTCCAGCTCGATGTGGCCGACGCCGCTTGCCCGGAGGTTCTCAATCATCTCCGGCACGTACCGGCCCGCCAGGCCGCTGGCCGCGACTACCGTGAACGCCTCGCGGCCGAATCGCTCGCGCCGGAGCGCCGCGCGCTGGGCGACGCAATCGGCGCAGTTGGGATTCTCGCACAACACGAAGGCGGGATCGGCGCGGCCCGCCTCCAGACAGACGTCGATCAGGTCTTGGCTCTTCATCAGCCGGACAACCGAGCTGCCGATCCGCCCAACCCGCAGCACGCCCTTCTCGCGCAACAGCGGGTCCAGGCCCACGAAGTCCCGGTGCGGGCCGGGGAACCGTCGGATCGTCCGGGTGACCTCGCCCTCGTCGGTCATGAAGGTCTTGGTCCGGTCGGTCAAGTAGGGCGGTTGGAGCATTTCCTCCGCCGTGTGTAGCGTCGTGCTGCGGTCCTGGTCCACGCCGAGTAGACAGACGTACCCGCCGCGTTCGGCGATGCGCATGTAGGGCGTGTCTTCGGCGTGTGCGGTTTCGGCCTTCCAGTGGTCTTTGCAGAGCGCCTCGGCGGCCGCGCCGATGGCGGCCACGCTGGCCAGAGGATGGACGCTCCGCACCGACCGCGGGTCGTCGCGGACCGCCTCCGTGATGACGCCCAGCGCGCCGAACGTCGGCACGACCAACGTTCCCCGTTCGCCCAGCACGGACAGGAACGCGTCGACGACGGTCCGCGCGCCGCCCTCGACGAAGCCAAGACTGGACAGCGAGCTGTGGAGCAACACGACGTCGCCTTCGCGGAGCCCCAGGTCGCGCAGTCCTCGTTCGATCTGATCCCGCGTCATTCGCGGCCCTCGGTGAAGACGTGGCCCTTGGGCCTCGTCGACGGACCACAAGTAACATCCGCAACGCGTGTTCGTCAACCGCTTGGGTGTCCTTCGGCATCGCACTTGCTCCGTGGTTTGTTGAAAGCTATAACCCCGTGCAAGCAGAGGCAGGCGGTGCCTGCCGCGTCCTACCCGAAGGGCCGGCCAACCGTGCCGGCAGACCAGTTGCCGGGTCGGTGCGTTGGCGTGTCACGGAATTCGACGGCTGCAATGGGCGATCGCGAAGACATGTCGCAAAAGGCGGTCGGCGAGAATCGCGCTTCGACGGGGCCATCGGGCCTCCCTCGTCAGCGTTGGATCAAGGTCGTCGTCGCGGTATCGCTCGTGGGCTTCTGCGCCGTGAACACCCGCAATTTCGTCAAGAAGGTGAACGCCGGGAAGTCCACGCTGAAGATCTGGTTGCCGTGTGCGGCCGAGATCGGGCGCGACGAGCTTCTGTACACCCACCACCGGAACTACATCTATCCGCCCTGGTACTTGGTCGTGATCCGCCCGTTGACGTACGTGTCGAGAACGGCGGCGGCCATCATCTGGCAGATGATGAAGTACGCGGCGGTGGGGGCGATCTTCTGGTTGGTTTGGGACCTGCTGTCGCGGGACGGGCCGCTGCCGACGTGGGCGAAGCTCGGTTCGGTCGTCATGAGCGCGCGGTTCATCCTCAACGATCTGGGGCACGGCAACGTCAACCTGTTTATCTGTCTGCTGGTGGTTTTGGCGGTGTGGCTGTTGGCGCGGGGGCGGTTGATTGCCTGTGGGGTTGCGGTGGCGGTAGCCGCGTGCATCAAGATCACGCCCGCCTTGTGGGCCGTGTACCTGTTGTACAAGCGGCAGTGGCGAGCGCTGGTGGGGGTCGTGATCGGTGTCGTGATCTGTCTGGAGCTCGTACCGCTCATGCTCCTGTCGCCGGCGATGAACCACGCGTTGCTGCGGCGCTGGTACGCGCACGTGATCACTCCTTACGTGTCGAAGGGACAGGTCTACTCGACCCGAATCAACCAGTCGATGGCGGGGGTGACGAATCGCCTGTTGGGTCGGAGCGAATGGGCGCCGCGCGACGAGCCGATCGCGCTGGTCGATCTGGACGATGAGACCCTCAAGTGGGTCCAGCGCGGGATTGGGTTCGCCGTGATCGCGATGTTGGCGTGGTTCTGTCGAGGGGCATTGCCCGAGCCGGACCGGTTGGCGTTGGCGGTCGAGTGGTCGCTGGTGGCCGCAACGACGCTCGTCCTGTCGGGGTACACGTGGACGGGTCATTTCTGTCTGCTCATCCTCGCCCACGTGGCGGTGTTGGCGTATCTGGCGAGGCGTGGGGAGCAACGTATCGACCGGCAGGTCCTGGTCCTGACGATCATTGCCTTGGCGCTGTGCTCGTTGACCAGCGATCTGATCACGCCTGCGGGCCGGCGATGGGCGGCCGCGGTCGGTCTGATGCTCTACGGTGTACTGGCGCTGGCGGCCGCGCTGGTGTTGATCCGCGAGCGCCGTCGTCCCTCGGCAGTGGCGCGTGACAGCACCCATTCGCGTTCGGGACGCGGGGGCTCGGAAGGGCGTTGACGGCGGGCTACGTCGGCCTTCGGGGATCATGGTTGGCATGCTCGTCCAGCCACTCTTGTAGCATGTCGGCCTTGGCGGTCCTGCCGAGCCTGCGATAGGCCTGGCATTCGTATTCCAGCGACAGAACGGGGACGGCCAATCCATCGAGGTCGACGAAACGGCGGTGCTCGGACACGTCGACGCGGTCTTCCCATTTCCCATCCGGGAGGCGTTTCTGAATCGCCCCCATGATTTCGACGCTCACGCCATCGATGCACAACTCGCCGAAATGGGAACGGATCGTCTCGGTGGACGAGAACTGGACCTTTCGAACGACGTGATCCGAGAAGCAGCGCTCGATCTCGTACGCGCCCGGTTCGTCGGTTTGGATGTCGATGTCATGGACCGCCACTTCAACGCCCTGGAGCGCCTGGCCGAGGCTGCCAGTAACCGCCCAGGTCGTCTCAGTGCCGCTCAGGTGGGAACAGATGCATCCAACAACGTCAATGAAGCGCGGGTCGATCATCTCGATCCCCGACGACGGCACGACAGGCGGCGTCACTTGTCCGGGGCCGCGACGGGGGCGGGTCCGTCCGGGAAGTCGCGTCGCCATCGCTTGCGAAGCTCGTTGAGCGTTCCGGCGAACCAATAGATCTTTCCGCGGACGGCCCGCTTGGCGTTCGGCGGTATGGGCCCGACGTTTACGATGCTGTGCAGGCAGTCGGCCGGGTGATGGTCACTCACGTGGGACGTTCGCTGCCAGTAGATGCCGCAGACCCAGGTCCGCTCCCTGTTCGTTCGCGTGACCAGGCCGTTGTCGATCTGCTCGAGCATGCGGGCCTTGTAGGGTCCGACGGTGAGCATCGCTGCCAGGTCCCCACCGCTGCGCTCGGTGTCGACGCGGACGCCAAGGGGCGTCCGCGCGCCGACGGGCGATGACGTGGCCGGCAGGGCCTGCCACGTGCGTTTTCGAAGCACGTATGTGAGGCTCGTCTTGGCGGGCTTGTCCTTTTCGTGTCGCCGCCACAGATCGTATTCGCTGAAGGCGGGTGTCTGGGCGATGGTCCGCCGCCAGGCGGCGTTCGTCGTGCCGCTCATTCGGAAGCACTGCTGGATGCCGTAGTAAGCATTGAGCCCGGCCTGGTCGGTCTGAACGACGAGGAGCAGATCGATGCCGTCAGCCACGGGCGCCATGTAGAACGTCCATTGCTGCGGCACCCAGCCCTTGTCATCCACGCGAAGCTCGTTCTTCAGCACGCCCGGTCGCTTGCCGAAACGCCGCTCGAGCTCGGCCATCTCGGCGGGATCGATCCCTGCCCGCTCATTGTCGTCGGGCACCTGGCCGTGCACGATCGGCGTGTGTTCGTGGAATCGGTACCCGATCCGGTTGTCGGGATGGCGCCGGTTGGTGAACGTGGCGAAGCCGTTGCCCCTGGCGAGCTTGGCCATGATCGGTGAGTCAGCGGACATGTTGGCACCCGATGCCGATCCCCACGCGCACGTCGTCAGCAGCGCAACCAGCGGGACGGTGCGGTGGCGAAGGGGACGTTCATTGTGTTCGCCCATGGTCGCGTTCCTCGTCAGACAACCCGGACGCCAGTCGGTTCGAGCCGCTGACCCGACGCCGGGACACCCGAGCTTGCCGGGCCATCTCTACTGATGTACGGTGCACCCGACGCGTGCCCTGTGTGCCATTCCAACGGGAGAGACGATCCATGTCCAGCGGGAAATGCAATCGGCCAATGAGCAGGCGGGCGGCCATGCGTGGTATGGCGGCCGGCGTGGCCGGTGCCGCCGGCCTCACGGGCGCTGCCGGGCCGTCCAAGGGGGGCCTCTCGAAGGATCGACCCGCCACGCAACCGGCGAAACGCCTGACCCCCAGCGGCGCGATCCGCGTCGAGCGGCAACCGACCGGCTCGGAGATCTGGCAGATCGAGACGCAGCTCAAGTACAGCCACACCTACGCCAGCATATACGGCGAACGGTCGTGGTGCTCGGCCGACTCGCGCTACTTCGTCTACCTCAGACGGAACGAATTTCTGTGGGGCCGGAACAAGAGCGAGTGGATGCGGGTGGAGCTGGGGACATGGAAGCGATGCCGACTCGACATCGGCACGGGCCGCCCGGGCTGCGCCATCTCGCACGACGGCGTCTTCTACTACCTCAAGCACTTCGCCGACGACGACGCGGTGTACCTGATGCGGGCGGACCTGCGCGAGGGGATCCCCCAGAAGGTCCACCGCATGAAGGGCCTCGTGCAGAGCCTGGGCACGGCCTCGACCGACGGGCGGTACTACGCCTACGGCACGGTGTTGGACAAGCAGTGGAAGCTGTTTGGCGTGGTGCTGGTCGATCTGAAGACGGGCCGACAGGAGGTCATCGATCGCGACCCCTATCTGTGCAACCCGCATCCGCACTTCGAACCGGGCGAAGGCAAGTACCTACTGATCCAGCATAACCGGGGCTGTCGGTTCTCGCCCGAGGGCGAGCGGATCCGCATCGTCGGGCCGGAGGGGGCGACGCTCTACCTGCTGTCCGTGCCGGACGGCAGGCGGACCCCACTGCAAGTTGGCAAGCCCTACACCGCCCCGATCAGCGGGCACGAGGTCTGGGCCGGCAAGACCAAGGAGATCTGGATGACGGCCGGTGACCTGTGGGCCGTTCGAGAGGGCGAAAAGGCTCGCCAACTGACCAAGGGCTTTAACTTCGTCCACGTCCACGCGTCCCGTTGCGGGCGCGTCTTTCTGTGCGGCAATCACCGCGGCGAGTACGACCTGGTCCTCGGCTGCCGCAAGACCGGCAAGACGGCCGTCGTCTGCTCGGCCAAGACGCGGACCGACGGCCCACCGCGCACCATCAAGAACACGCACCCGCGTCCCTACCTGACGCCGGACCTCAAGTGGGCGATCTTCCTGTCCAACCGCAGCGGCAGCCCCCAGGTCCACGCCGCCAGCGTGCCGGAGGGGCTGGTCGAGCAGGTGTGCAAGGCGTAGCGGGCAAGTCAGCCGTGCGACGGCCGAACACAATGTACTGGATTGCGGCGTAAGGGGAAGCGGTATTCTAAATCATCTGCCGACAGGATCTTGCGACTGTTGGCATGCCCCGAGGATTGCTGGAGAGTCGTTCAATGCCAGGTTCTGGTTCCAGCGCGGTGCGGAGGCCGAGACGATCTGATCCCCGGGCCGCGGAGAATCCATAGGCGGAAGTCTTGTGTCAACCGAGCGAAAAGCGGCTCAAGAACACCTGCAGCGCAGGGCTTCCCGGCGATGGCTGTTTCGCCTCGCGGCGATACTGCTGAGTCTGTCGCCGCTGGTGCTGTGCGAAGGTCTCTGTACGCTCCTCGATTGGGGCCGACCCAGCCTTCACGACGACCCCTTTGTCGGCTTCCGGTCAGTGCGACCGCTGTTCGTGCTGAGCGCGGATCAGACGCGATACGAGATCCCCAAGGCCAGGCAGACGCACTTTCGCCCCGAGTCCTTCTCGTCCAACAAGCCGGATAACGGGTTCCGCATTTTCTGTCTGGGTGGATCGACGGTTCAGGGGCGCCCGTTCGCGCTGGAAACATCCTTTCCTACCTGGCTGGAGATCAGCCTACAGGCCGCCGATATGAGCCGCCGCTGGGAAGTCGTCAACTGCGGCGGCATCTCCTACGCCAGCTATCGTCTGGTGCCGATCTTGCAGGAGGTGCTTCAATACGAGCCTGACTTGATCGTGCTTTACACGGGGCACAATGAGTTTCTGGAAGACCGTAGCTTCGACCATATCAGGCGGCGCGGCGAATTCTTGAACGCGTTGATCGCAGCGGCCTCCCGATTGCGCACGTTCACCCTGATGCGGGAAGGATACTTGCGCCTTCAGGGCATCTCGTCAGAGGATTCCGCTCGCGTCCGACCGCTCTTGCCCACGGAAGTGGACGCCCTTCTGGATTACCGCGGTGGCCTGGAAGCGTATCACCGCGACGACCGGTGGCGTCGCGGCGTCATCATGCAGTACCGTCAGAATCTGCGTCGCATGGTGGCATTGGCCTGCGACGCAAAGGTGAATCTAATTCTCGTCAATCCTGTCAGCAGTCTCTGCGACTCGCCACCGTTCAAGTCGGAGCATCGGGCAGACCTGAGCACGCAGGAGCGAAAGAAGTGGGAGTCGCTCTGCCAGGGCGCGCGACAGCGTTTTCGCCGCGAGGACTACAATATCCACGAGGCCATAGCGCTGTTTGAGCGGGCATGCGAAATAGACCGCTTGCACGCGGGCACCTGGTACACGTTGGCCGAGTGCTACCGAACCGTTGGGAGGATCGAACAGGCTCGCGACGCATACGTGCGGGCGAAAGAGCTGGACGTCTGCCCACTGCGCATCCTCCAGCCAATGAACGAGGCGGTGCTCGAGCTCGCCCGTGAGACGCAGACGCCGCTGGTCGATGCCCAGGAACTCTTCGAGCGGCACAGTCCGCACGGCCTCGTGGGTGGCGACTGGCTCCTGGACCATGTCCATCCGGCGATCAAGGGACACCAATTGCTCGCCGACGAGATCGCCAACAAGTTGGTCTCGCTAGGGGTGGCCCACCCGAGACCCGGTTGGACCGAAAGAAAGAAGCAGCGGTTCCGAGCACAACTCGATGGATTGGATGATCTGTATTTCTTCAAGGGGTCCCAGCGTCTTGAGAATGTCCGGTCTTGGGCGCGAGGCCGAACCGAGGACGTTCGACCTTGATCAAAGAGTCCTTCGAGCCCATGCTCAGGTGTTCGGGGTATCACTGGCGACGGGTGTTCGGCCGACGGTTCGATGGTATGCTGGCATCCCGAGAGAGCCTTCAAACGATGAAGTGATGTGGGTGGGCCGTTGCCTTGGCGGCGGGGACACCCAATGCCGGCCTGGAACGGAGAAAAGCAAATGTCCGCAGACAAGAGCGTCCGCACCATGAGCCGACGAACCGCGATTCGCGGCATGCTGGTCGGGACGGCCGGTGTCGTCGGGATGGCCCGGCCCGGGTTTGGGGCCAAAGGGTCCCCATCCAAAGGAGGTGTTCGAGTGGGGCGCGAATCGAACGGATCGGAGGTCTGGCAGGTCACCACCGAGAAATACAACCATTCGAACATCTACTGTGAGATGCCCTATTGCTCGGCCGATTCAAGGTACTTCGTCTATGAACGCCGGAACCCGAAGCTGCCCGGCAAGAACAAGGTCGAGTTCATGGTGGTCGAGCTGGGTACGTGGAAGCAGCATCGACTCGACGCGACCGTCGGGCTCGTGGGCTGTGCCATCACGCACGACGGGGTGTTCTGCTACCTCAAACAGGTCGGAAAGGACGCGTTCGACCTGATGCGCGTCGACCTGGCGAAGGGCCGCCCGGAGCAGATCCACCGTATCGAGGGCGAAGAGCGACCCAGGAGCTTCGGGGCCGTGACGCCCGACGGCCGATACTACCTGACCGGCAAGAAGATCGGCGACGACTACCAGATGTTCGGCATCCTACTGGTCGACCTGAAGACCGGCCGACAGTCCATCCTCGACCGCGACCCGTTCATCCTCAACCCCCACCCCCAGATCGAGCCGGGCGAGGGCAAGCAGCTCATGATCCAGCACAACCGCGGCGGGAAGTACACGCCCGACGGCAAGCGTCTGCGGCTCGTCGGGCCCGAGGGCGCGACGCTCTACCTCGCCTCCGTGCCGGACGGCAAGCGGACTCTCCTGCAGGTCGGCAAACCCTACACGACGCCCTGTACGGGCCATGAGGCCTGGATCGGCAAGACCAAGGAGATCCTCTTGACGGTCGCGCCGAGCGGGGAGTTCGCGCCGGACAAGGGGAACCTGCTCGGCGTTCGTGCGGGCCAACCCGCCCGCGTCGTCGCTCGGGGGTACCACTTCGGGCACGTCGGCGCGTCCCGATGCGGCCGGTTCTTCTCCTGCGACGACTGGCGGGAAACCTACAAGGTCGTCATCGGCTCGATCCGAACCGGCAAGACGGCGGTGGTCTGCGAATCCCGGACGAAGCCGGGCCGTTCGCAAAACACCCACCCGCACCCCTACCTGACGCCCGACCTGAAGTGGGTGATCTTCAACTCGAACCGGAGCGGGTTTCCCCATGTCCACGCGGCGAGCGTACCGGCCGGGATGATCGAGGAGTTGGGCCAAACCTAGTCCTTGTAGATTCTCTGTTTCATTGTGTCGCAGGGACCCCACCGCCCGCACCACAAAGGTCGGGCAGCGGTGTGCTTGTGGGGATGGGAAGACCACGTTATAGTGCACGACGCTACAATAACGCCTTGGAGGTTGAGGGGGTGGTCCTTCAAAGCGAAGGTCCAATCCCACCCTCACATCTCCTAATAGGGGCTGACTCCGCGGGCCGGTGGCCCGCCGGGACCTGATGTACGGAGGCCCGGACCATGCGATGGCAAGACGAGATCAAAAACAGCATCACCACGCTCGATCAATTGAGCGAATACGCCAAGTTGCCCTTGGACGAGGACAAGCGCCTGCGACGGGTCGCCAAACGGCATCCGATGGCCATGACCCGCTACTACGCGTCGCTGATCGACTGGACCGATCCGGACGACCCGATTCGTCGGATGGCCGTCCCATGCGTGGAGGAACTGAACGTCGCCGGGACGTACGACACGAGCGGCGAGGCGAGCAACACGAAGATGCCCGGCCTTCAGCACAAGTACGCGCAGACCGCGCTGATCCTCGCGACCAACCGATGCGCGATGTACTGCCGGCATTGCTTCAGGAAGCGATTGGTCGGCCTGACGAACGAGGAGATCCTGAGCCGGTTCGGTGAGGCGGTGGCGTATGTCAAGCGGCACAACGAGATCAACAACGTGCTCATCAGCGGCGGTGATCCGCTCATCCTGCCGACCCGAGTGATTCGCGAGTTCCTCCGAAGGCTGTCGCCCATTGCCCATCTGTGCTTCATCAGGCTGGGCAGCAGAACGCCCGTCACGTTCCCCCAGCGGATCTACGGCGACAGGGAGCTGCTGGCCGTGCTGAAGCGGTACTCCGCCGGTGACAAGCGGCTGTTCCTGGTCACACAGTTCAACCATCCCCGGGAGATCACCGAGCAGTCGACCAGGGCTGTCAGCCGGCTGATCGAGGCCGGCGTGGTCCTCAACAATCAGACCGTTCTGCTGAGCGGCGTGAACGACGATCCGGATACGCTGGCGGAATTGCAGAACAGACTGGTGGGCATCGGTGTCAATCCGTACTACGTCTTCCAGTGCAGGCCCGTCAAGCGCGTGAAGCATTGCTACCAGGTGCCGTTCCGCCGTGGTTACGAGGCGGTGGAAAAGGCCAAGCGGCAGCTCAACGGCCACAGCAAGCGGTTCCGCTATGCGATGTCGCACAAGACGGGCAAGATCGAGATCGTGGGGATCATGGGCAACGACATTTACCTCAAGTACTTCCAGGCCAAGAGCCCGAAGAACGTCGGCCGGTTTTTCAAGCGACGACTGACCGACAACGCGGCCTGGTTGGATGACTTGGGACCGTGAGCCAAGCCGCCAGCAACACCGGGGATCACGGTCGAAGCAGCGGAAGTCCTTTCGATCAAGGATGCATCCGGGCGAGACCACGATCGCTCGATTGCGGGATTTCCGTGCTTTGTTTTGCGGCCGACGCCCGCTAGAATGCCCGCCTGTTCGTACCACCTGACAGTCAAGTAGGGCCGGCTGTGCCGACCGCTTCCTGACAACGTAGGAGGTGTTTGATGGAACTCGGTGTGCGGATCCGCCTGAGCGTGATGATGTTCCTGACGTACGTGATCTGGGGCGCGTGGCTGCCGCTCCTGCCGGTCTATCTGGGACACCCGGACATCGGATTCACGGGGGAGCAGATCGGCCTGGTCTTCGCGACCATGGCGATCGCGTCCGTCACGGCGATGCTGATCAGCGGGCAGATCGCGGACCGATGGTTCTCGACGGAGCGATTCCTATGCGTCAGTAGCCTTCTCGGTGCGGCCGCACTCTATGTCGTTTCCTTGCAGACAAGCTTCTGGCCGTTCTTCATGGCCTTTCTGGTCTACGCCATCATCTACGTGCCCATCCTGTCCCTGACGAACGCGATCAGCTTCGCGCACATCCCGGATGCCCAGCGAGATTTCGGGGGCATCCGCGTGTGGGGGACCCTCGGGTGGGTCGCCGCCAGTTGGCCTTTCCTTTTGATCTTGGGAGACAAGGCCACGGTGGGCGACCTCAGGTGGATGTTCTACGTGTCGGCGGCGGTTTCGGTGGTCTTGGGCGTTTTCTCACTGACCCTGCCGCACACGCCGCCGAAGCGTGAAGCCCGCGAGCGGTTCGCCCCGCTGCGGGCCCTGTCCCTGCTCGGCAAGCCGGCGTTCTTGGTCCTGTTCTTGGTGGCCTTGAGTGATTCGATGGTTCAGTTCTGCTACTTCATCTGGACGGGGCTCTTTCTCGAGGCCCTGGAGGTACCGGCCAAGTACATCTCCGCGTGCATGAGCATCGGGCAGATCGCCGAAATCCTGACCATGTTCGCCCTGGGCTACTTCCTCAAGACCTTCGGCTGGCGGAAGGTGATGGCCATGGGGGTCTTCGCCCACACCTTGCGATTCGGCATCTACACGCTCAGCGCCGGCAAGCCGGAGTTGGCCTGGTTGGTGGTGGCCAGCAATGTCGTGCACGGTGCCGCCTATGCCTTCTTCTTCGCGGCCGTCTACATCTATGCAGACGAGCACGCGCCCAAGGACATTCGAGCCAGCGCCCAGATCCTGTTCAACCTGGTGATCCTTGGAGCGGGTCAACTTCTCGGCAGCTTGCTGTTCGGGAAGTTGGGCGACTACTACACCACCACGACCACGCAGACCGTGGGCGAGGTCGTCACGCAGGTCAAGGTCTTGGACTATCGAAGTCTGTTCCTGATCCCAACCCTCTGGTCGCTGGTCACCGGGACATTCCTGCTCATCGCGTTCTGGCCCGGCGAGAAGCCGCCGGCTGAGGAGAACGGCGACGTGCCGGATTCCGGCCTGGGCGAGGGCGAGGCCGAGGTCGAGCAGCGGCTTCGCGATCTGGGCTACGTCGAGTAGCGACGCCCGGCGTCCCGGCGTTCAACCGACAGGACAATCCCTTCGCGCGCTTCGGTTCAGAACTCGGCCTCCCCCGCGCCGTTCCGCACGTGCTGATTTAGAACGTCGTGCCGAAGCTGAACTGGAAGTACTGCTCGTCGTCGTCGTCGTCGCGAACGACGGGGAAGGACAGGTCGAAGGCCATCGGGATCGGGCCGAACCACTTGACGATGACGCGGGCGCCGAAGCCGACCGAGACCCGCCACGCGCTGAGTCCGAAGTCCTCCTCGACGGTGCCCATGTCGGTGAAGGCGACGCCGCGGAGGACCTTGCCGTAGATGGGGAAGTTGTACTCGCCCCCGGTGACGAACATGAAGTCGCCACCGACGCGGTCGTCGTGGATGCCCGCGCGGGGCGAGATACCACGGAACTCGAACCCGCGGACCGACCCGATGCCGCCGCCGAAGAACCGCTCGAAGA
>CAYOGX010000002.1:0-23232 GCA_964403235.1 uncultured Planctomycetales bacterium
CCAGGCAGGTCTCATCCTCAAGGACCCTCGACGAAGGGACCTCGCCAGCCACGATTTTGCAGAAGATGCACGATTCGGTTGGATCAGCCATGGGTTCACCCCGATGCCGGTCGTGCCCAGCCGCGATCGCGCGTCCGTCCGGGGGATCTGGTCGGTGTGCTACTCGGCGGGTTTCTGCTCGGGCTCGGAACCGGCGTCTTGGTCCTCTGGGGTCGCGTCTGTGTCCGCTTGGTCGGCGGACGCCTCGACCTCGGGTTCGTCTTCGGGTGGTTCGGATTCGGTGCGGCCGGCGGCTTCGCCTGCGTCGGCCTGATCGTCCTTGGCGGTGGGTTTGGCCTTCTTTTCGGCACGCGCGGCGGCTTCGGCTCGTCGCTTTCGAGGGGCGCCCCGTTCAACCATCTCGTAGCGGGCCTCGGTTCGCCGCCTTCGCGCGGTCGGCGGCGGTCGGGTCACCGAGCCGGGGTCCTCCTCCCGGCCGACCAACTGCAACACCGCCAACGGCGTGCCGTCCCCGATCCGGGTGTCCGCCAGCTTGATGATTCGGGTGTAGCCGCCGGATCGGTCCTCGAACTCGGGCGCCACGGTCTCGATGAGTCTGCGAACGACGGACTCGGCCGTGAAGGGCGTTCCCGGTCGTGCCCCACCCGTTCGATGGTGCCGGCCGCTCTTGGCACGAAGCACCTTGGCCCGACCGGCATCTGACATGAGGTCATAGTCTCCCTGCTGCTCGGCGGGGATGATGGCCCGATCGGTCAGGAGTTGAACGATCCGCCGGCGCGCCGGCAGGTCGCCGTCCCGCGCCTTCTTGGCCAGGCTGATCAACCGCTCGACAAACGGACGGGCCTCCTTGGCCTTGACCAGCGTCGTACGGATCTGACCGTGCTCGATCAGGCTCTGGGCCAGGTTACGGAGCGTCGCGATGCGATGCGACGACGTCCTGTTGAGTTTTCGACCTGCCACGCGATGCCGCATGGTGAACGTCCTGCCTTGTTGATTCCGGGACTACGCCGACCCGTCGTCGGCGTCTCCTTCGTCTTCGTTCCCTTCGCCCACGTCGTTCTGCACGGACGTCGCTCCGACCTTCATACCGAGCGACAGACCCAGGTCCGCGAGTTTGCGCTTCACCTCTCGAAGGCTCGTCTTGCCGAAGCTCCGCACCCGAAGCAGATTGGCATCGGTCAACTGCACCAACTGCCCGACCGTGGTGATCTTGGCCGAGTCGAGACAGTTGCTGGCGCGGACCGACAGATCCAACTCCGCAATGGGCATGGCGAGCTTGGCTTGCAGTTCGGCATCGATGCCCTCCGGCTCGGACTCGCCGACCCCCTCGGCCACCAACTGGTCGCCCACGTCGAAGTACTGCACGAACGGGTTCAAGTGCTTCCGCAGGATCTTGGCCGCTTCCACCAACGCCATCTCCGGCGCAACCGTTCCCTTCGACCAGATCTCCATGATCAACCGGTCGTAGTTCACCCGTTGCACCACGCGCGTATCTTCGGTCTTGTAGCGAACGCGCGTCACCGGGGAGAAGACCGAATCGACCGGAATGACGCCGATCTCCTGCTCCGCTTCGGCGTTCTCTTCGGCGGTGACGTAGCCGCGCCCGTTTCTGACGGTCATCTCGGCGTGAAACTCCACCTTGTCCGTCAGCGTCGCCAGCAGGTGGTCCTTGTTGGCGATCTCGATCGCCGCGTCGGCCTGGATGTCGGACGCTCGGACCTCACCAGGGCCCTGCTTGGAGACGAACATCGTCCTGGACCCTTCGCCCTCGAGACGAATGACCAGGCTCTTGATGTTCAAGATGATGTCCGTCACGTCCTCGAGCACGCCGTTGAGGCTACTGAACTCGTGCTGGGCGCCCTTGATCTTGACCCGGGTCACCGCCGCCCCCTCGAGGCTGCTCAGCAGGATTCGTCGAAGGCTGTTGCCGACCGTCGTGCCGAAGCCTCTCTCGAACGGCTCGATGATGAAGCGACCGTAGAGGTCGCTGCTGGCCCCATGGTCCAGCTCCACCTTCGTCGGCAGTTCCAAATCGCGCCACCTAATACGCATCAGGTAGGCCTCCCTCTTGCACATGCTGTCTCGACACGCCGCTTCCCTTGCGCAGGATCGTCTATCACCGACTGCACAGCTCGACGATCAGTTGCTCTTCGACCGGGATCTGCACGTCGTCCCGAGCAGGCAGCGCCGCCACGACGGCCTCCAGGCGCTCGGGGGTCAACTGCAGCCACGGCTGGACCGTCCGAACGCCGTCGCCCTCCAGAAACTGGCGGATCAGCTTCTGGCTGCGGTCGCCGCTCTTGACCGACAGTTTGTCGCCAAGCTGCACCCGGTAGGCAGGCCGATCCACACGCCGTCCGTTCACGTAGATGTGTCCGTGCCCGATCAGCTGCCGTGCCGATCGCCGGGACGCCGCCAAACCGGCCTTGTAGACCGCGTTGTCCAGACGCCGTTCCAACAGGCACAGCAGCGCGACCCCCGTGTTCTGACGGAATCGTTCGGCCTGGCGGAAGTACCGTATGAACTGGCGTTCCAGCACACCGTAGTACCGCTTGACCTTCTGTTTCTCGCGCAGCCGGACGGCGTAGGGCGAGGCCTTGCCTCGACGCCACGAGTGCGTTCCCGGCGGATTGCTCCGGCCCTTGCGCTCCATCGCGCACTTGGCCGTCTCGCACCGGATCCCCTTGAGCATCAGCTTGACGCCTTCGCGCCGACACAACCGACAAACTGGTCCTTTGTATTTCGACATACCCTTACACCCGACGTCGCTTCGCAGGCCGGCACCCGTTGTGCGGCAGCGGCGTGACGTCCTCTATGCTCAGGATCTTCAGCCCCGCCGATTGCAGGGCCGTGATCGCCGATTCCCGACCTGAGCCGGGTCCCTTCACACGCACTTCCAGCTCGCGCACGCCGATCCGTTTCGCCTCGTTCGCGACGTACAACGCCGCACGCTGCGCCGCGAACGGCGTGCTCTTGCGCGTGCCCGTGAACTTCCGCTCCCCCCCTCCGACCGGCACCGAGCCGGCCGACGCCCAACAGAGGGCATCCCCGCCGGGCTCGGTGATCGTGATGATCGTGTTGTTGAACGTCGCCCTAATGTGCGCGATCGCCTTGGGCACGCTGCGACGCGTCCTACGCCTGGACCCCTTAGCCACGATGCATCTCCTTGACGCCCTTCTTGCCGGCCACCGTCTTGCGTGGGCCCCGCCGCGTTCGGGCGTTGGTCCGCGTCCGTTGGCCCCGAACCGGCAGACCACGACGATGACGCAACCCCCGATAGCAGCCGATGTCGCGCAGACGCGCGATGCTCTGCTGAACCTGCCGGCGGAGCTGGCCCTCGATCACGCACCCGCGATCGATCACCGACGCGAGCCGCGAGATCTCATCCTCGGACAGCTTGCCGGCACGCATCGACTCGTCGATGCCGGCCTCCTTCAGGATCCGCCGGCTCAGCGTCGGGCCGATCCCGTGAATGTACGTCAGCGAGATCACCACCTGCTTCTCGTTCGGGATGTCCACACCCGCGATACGCGGCATCGTTCTCTCCTTGGCGGCCGGGCGAATCCGCCGCGATCCATCCCCGCCTCGGGCCCGTCAACCCTGTCGCTGCTTGTGACGAGGGTTCGTGCAGATCACACGCACGACCCCGCGCCGCTTGATCACCTTGCAGTTCTCGCAGATCCGTTTGACGCTGCTGCGAACCTTCATCGCGACCGTCCTTCCTGCACTACCGAGCCGACGTCCCTACCGCCCGTCGGTCAACACCTCCACACCGTCTTCCGTCACCGCCAGCGTGTGCTCAAAATGAGCCGCCAGTTTCCCGTCACGCGTGACCACCGTCCACCCCAGTCCGTCCGGGGCGTATTGCACCTTCGACGTTCCCGCGTTCACCATCGGCTCCACCGCCAACACCAGTCCCGGCTCGAGGTGGATGTCGTTCTGCCGATGCCGCCGATCGACGAAATTCGGCACCTTGGGATCTTCCCACATCTCGCGACCGATCCCGTGCCCGACGAAATCGCGAACGACACTGAACCCGGCCTGCTCGGCGGACGCCTGCATCTTGCCGGCCACCTCACTCCACCGCCGACCGGGACCCATCTGCTCCATCGCAATCTCGAGCAGGTGCCGTGTCACCTCCATAAGGCGCTGCGCCTGGGGGCTGACCTCTCCCACCGGGATCGTGACGGCTGAGTCCCCACAGTACCCGTTCAGCCTCACACCGACGTCCACGCTAACGATGTCGCCCGCGTCCAACGCCCTGGGACCGGGAATCCCGTGAACCACCTCCTCATTGACACTCGCGCAAATCGCGCTGGGGTAGGGCATCTTGGCCTGGGCCGTCTTCTGCCCCTTGAACAACGCCTCAGCGCCCGCCGAACCGATCATTTCGTCCGCGATCCTGTCCAGCTCACCTGTCGACACGCCCGGCTTCACCGCGGCCCGGATTGCCGTCAGGATCTCATGCACCAGCCGGCCCGACGCACGCATCAGCTCGATTTCCTGCCGGCTTTTCCTGATGATGGCCATCCGCCATTGGACCAAACCGGTCCGTCCCGCTATCGCCCCATTTAGGCGATCCCTTCACACTGCCGTTTGACCGCCTCGCTCACCTCGTCCACCAACCCCGATCCGTCCACCTCGCGCAGCAACCCCTTCTGGCGATAGTAGGTCGACAGCGGCTTGGTCTGCTCGTGGTACGTCGCCAGCCGTTGCCGGACCACCGCCTCGGTGTCATCCTCGCGAATCGTCAGCTCGCCGCACCCTTCGTCGCACTGACCTTCCGTTTCGGGCGGATGAAACCGAACGTGGTAAACGGACCCGCACTTCGGGCAGCTCCGTCGACCGGTCAGCCGGCTGGCCACCTCGTCGTCGTCGACCGCCAGCTCGATCACCAGGTCGATCTGCTTGCCGATCTCGGACAGCTTCTCGTCCAGCGCCTCGGCCTGGGGCCGGGTCCGGGGGAATCCGTCCAGCAGCACGCCGTCGGCCACCTCCGGTCGGCCGATCTGCCCCACCATCATCGCCACCACCAGCTCGTCGGGCACCAACGCGCCCTGGTCCATGTACGACTGCGCCTGCTTGCCCAGCTCGGTTCCCGCTTTCCGCTCGGCACGCAGGATGTCCCCACTGCTGAGGTGCTCGAGCCCGAATGCCCCCGCCACACGCTTGGCCTGCGTCCCCTTGCCCGCGCCGGGCGGCCCCAACAGGATCAGATTCATGCATACGCCCCCTTGATCCGACCGCCGCCCTCACCGCCGAGGAACCCACTGTAGTTCCGCATGATCAGGTTCGCCTCGATCCGCTGCACCAGGTCCAGCGCCACGCTCACCACGATCAGCAGCCCCGTCCCGCCCAAGAACGCCGACACGCGGAACGGGATGTGCAACCACACCGCCACCACCGACGGGATCACCGCGATCACCGCCAGGAAGGCCGCCCCGACGTACGTGATCCGCTCCATCACCCTCTCGAGGTAGTCGGCCGTTCGCTTGCCCGGCCTCAGGCCCGGGATGAAACTGCCGTAGTCGCGGAGCTGGTCCGCCATCTCCTTGGGCTGGAACTGAACCGTCGTCCAGAAGTACGCGAAGAAGTAGATCAGACCAATGTACAGCACTTCGTAGATGTACGCCCCGGGACGCATCGCGTCGGCCAGGAACATCCACCCGCTCCAACGAAACGCGGTCCCCAGCCAGTTGAAGAAAATGCCCGGGAAGATCAGCAACGAGCTGGCGAAGATGATGGGCATCACCCCGCCGTGGTTGACCCGGAGCGGCAGGTACTGCCGCTGCCCGCCGTAGACCCGCCGCCCCCGCGTCTGCTTGGCCTGCTGGATCGGGATCCGGCGCTGGCCCTGCGTGATCAGGATCGAGCCGGCCACCACCGCAACGAACGCGACGAGCAGGAACAGGATCTTGCTCGGGTCCATGGCGGTCCGACCGCCCATGCCCCCCATACGCTCGGCGCTCTGGGCCACCATGATCACCGCCTGCGGCATCCGCGCGATGATGCCCGCCATAATGATCAGGCTGATCCCGTTCCCGATCCCGTACTCGTCGACCTGTTCCCCCAGCCACATCAAGAAGACCGTCCCGCTCGTCAGGCCCACGATCACCATCAGCCGCACCGACCACCACGACGCGTAGTCGGCCATCAGCAGGCCCTTGCTGCTCATGTAGTTCAGCCAGAAGAACGCTTGCACCAGACACAACCCCACCGTCGCGTACCGCGTGTACTCCTGGATCTTCTTCTGGCCCGTCTGGCCTTCCTTGCGCAGCCGCTCCAGCGCCGGCACGACCGTCACCAGCAACTGGAAGATGATGGCCGCCGAGATGTACGGCATGATCCCCAGCCCGAAGATCGTGCTCTGCTGCAAGTCGCCTCCCGTGAAGATCGCGAAGTACTCCGCCACCTGGCCGGCGCCCCCGCCGCCGCCGAAGTGCTTGCGCAGCTGCTCCTGGTTCACGCCGGGCAACGGCACGAAGAAACCGACCCGGTAGATGGCCAGCAGCCCCATCGTGAACAGGAGCTTGTTCCGAAGCTCCGGCACCTTGAAGATGTTCAGAAACGCTCGCAACATGGCATCGTCAGCCGATCGTCTTCGCCTCGCCGCCCGCCGCGGCGATCTTCTCTTTCGCTGATCCGCTGAATCTGTCCGCCTCTACGGTCAGCGCCTTGCTCAACGTCCCCTCGCCCAGGATCTTGATCGGCAGCGGCTTGCGGCCCCTGCGCACCAGGCCCGCCTCGATCAGACCCTCGCGGTTGACCGTCGCGTTCGACTCGAAACGCGCCTCCAGCTCGCCCACGTTCACCACCTCGTAGACCGTGCGGAACTGCGCGTTGTTAAACCCACGCTTGGGCAGCCGCCGGAACAACGGCATCTGCCCACCCTCGGTCAACGCGCGAACCCCGCCGCCGCTGCGGGAACGACATCCCCCGTGGCCGCGACCGCACGTCTTGCCCTTGCCGCTGGCCCGGCCTCGTCCCACCCGCTTGCGACGTTTGTGGGAACCGGCCTGTTTCGTCACTTCGTTCAGGTTCACGCCTGGCAACCCCTTCACGGTCTTGCCGACCACCGGTGCCGATCCGCACGCGGCGACCCAACGTCGGCTTACGACGCGTCGATCTGAACGCCCCGCAGCTTCTCAATCGTCTCCTTGCTCCGGAGACTCAGCAGCCCTTGCAGTGTCGCCTTGACCAGGTTCTTCGGGCTGTTGCTCCCGTAGCTCTTGGTCAACACGTCGTGGACCCCCGCCAGCTCCAGGACCGGACGAACGCTCGTACCCGCAATCACGCCCGTGCCCTCGCTCGCAGGGACCATCACCACCTTGCTCGCACCGTATCGCCCGACCACCCGATGCGGGATCGTCGTGCCCTTCAGCGGGATGGTGACCAGCGACTTGCGGGCGTTCTTGATGCCCTTCTCCACCGCAGGCGGCACCTCGTTCGCCTTGCCGTACCCGACCCCGACGTTCCCCGCACGATCCCCCACCACCACCAACGCCGCGAAGCTGAACCGACGGCCGCCCCGGACCACGGTCGCACACCGGTACACTTTCACGACCTCTTCTTCCAGGACCTTCTCTTCTTCAACCTGCGGGGTATAGTCGCGAGCCATTACGACCTCTATTCCTGTTCACATCTGCCAACGATCCCTCACGCTCGCCCACAACACGCCAGCTCGATGCCACCCGAGCTAGAACATCAATCCGCCCTTCCTGGCCGCATCCGCCAATTCCTTGACCCGGCCGTGGTACTTGTACCCGTTGCGGTCGAACGTCACCTTCTCGATGCCCTTCTGCTTGGCCAGCTCGGCCAGACGCGCTCCCACTGTCGCGGCCGCCGCTTTGTTGCCCCCATAGGTCACGGTCTCGCGCACGCCCTTGTCGCGCGTGCTCGCCGCCACGAGCGTCCGGCCCTCGTGGTCATCGATGATCTGCGCGTAAATATTCTTGAGACTTCGAAAAATCGTCATCCTCGGTCGCTCGGCCGTACCGAACGCCCGCTTGCGGACACGCTTCTTCCGCCGAGCATGCAGCAGGTTTTTTTTTCTGTTGGCGTCCATGACCTTGACCCCGGCTCCGCAGCGAGCGCTGCTCGCTACCGCCTCCTCGTCCCGTTACGTCGCACCGCCCACAAACGCCTTGCCCGGCAACCGCTTGACGTACTCGTCCGCGTAGCGGACCCCCTTGCCCTTGTAGGGTTCAGGGGGGCGGATCCGCCGGATGTCGGCCGCAAACTGGTGGACCTTTTGCTTGTCCGCCCCACGAATCACCAGCCGCGCCGGCACGTCGTTCCCGCGGGCCGCCGGGGCCGCCACCTCCACCTCGACCTCGGGCGGCACGTCGATCACGAACTGCGCGGGGCGGCTCAGCCCCCGGCCCATGAACCCGCAGTTGAGCAGCAACTTGTTCCCCTGCAGGTTGCACCCGTAGCCCGCGCCGTAGATCTCCAGCCGCTTCTCGTACCCCTGCGTCACGCCGATCACCATGTTGTTGATCAGCGACCGCGTCAGCCCCTGCAGCGACCGATGCTCGCGGGAATCGCTCGGACGGATCACTCGGATCTGCTTGGCCGCCTCGTCCACCTCCACCGTTATCGCCGGCGAGAACCGAAGACTCAGCGTCTTGTCCGACTTACTCACCGTCACCGTACCGTCGTTGACGGCCGCCTTCACGCCCTCGGGGATCGGGATGGGTTGCTTGCCTATGCGCGACATCACCACATACCTCAACAACTAGTACACCGTGCAAAGCACCTCGCCGCCCACCTTCTTCTCCCGGCACTGTCGGTCGCTCATCACCCCATGGCTCGTCGAGACGATGGCGATCCCCAATCCGTTCAACACCCTCGGCAGGTCTTTGGTGCCGGTATACACCCGCCGGCCCGGCTTGGACGACCGATCAATGCTCGTAATCGCCTTCTCGCCCATCGGACCGTACTTCAGCGAAATCCGAAGGATCCCCTGACGCCCATCGTCGATCTCGTCGTAGTCGGCGATGTACCCCTCTTCCTTCAGCACGTGCGCGATGCCGACCTTCAACTTAGAACTCGGGATCTTCACCTCGTCGCGGTCGATCCGAATCCCATTGCGGATGCGGGTCAGCATGTCGGCTATCGGGTCACTCCACATCGGTTACTCCGCTCGGCGCCTCGCCCGTCACCTTCACAGGCTCCTCTACCAACTGGCCTTCTTGATCCCCGGGATCTTGCCCTGGTTCGCCAGCGTCCTGAAGCAAATTCGGCACAACCGGAACTTGCGGTACACCGCCCGGGGACGACCGCACAGCTCACACCGCCGATAGGCCCGGGCCCGGTACTTCGGCTTTCGATTGCACTTGACGATCAACGATTTTCGTGCCATCCAACCTGTCCCTGTTTGCCTGCGACTGCCTCGCCCGTCCGGTCACCTTCGCACGATCTGCGCTACACCCGAAACGGCATCCCCATCAGCGTCAGCAACCGAAGGCCTTCGGTATCGTTTCGGGCCGTCGTCACGATCGTAATGTGCATCCCCTGCTGGCTCTCCACCTTGTTGGGGTCCACCTCGGCGAACACCGTCTGCTCGCTCAGCCCCAGCGAGTAGTTGCCCCGCCCATCGAAGCTCTGTGGGTCCAAACCGCGAAAATCGCGAACGCGCGGGATGGCCAGGCTGATCAGGCGGTCCAGGAACTCGTACATCCGCTCGCCACGCAGCGTCACCTTCAGCCCGATGTCTTGGCCCGCACGCAACTTAAAGTTCGACACGCTCTTGCGGGCCCTGCAAACCGCCGGCTTCTGGCCCGTGATCATGCCCAGCTCCCGGGCCGCCGGTTCCAGGTACTTCTTGTCCTGCGCCGCACGACCCAGCCCCATCGCCACGACGACCTTCTCGACCCGAGGGAGGCTCAGCCGGTTCTTCCGACCCAGCTCCTCGACCAGGGCCGGGGAAATCTCCTTCTCGTACCTATCAAGTAACCGTGCCATTGCCGCCTACACTCTCATCGCGGCCCCACCGCCCGGTCGGGACCGGCGCTTCGTATCTCTCTACGCCTGCTGCTCCTGATCCCCGCCGCCCGGTGCCACCGCTCCCTCGGCCTCCGGCCGACTCAACTCGCTCAGGACCGTCCCGCCCCGCGTCACCCGGCGTTTGGCGATCACCTTCCCCTTGGCGTCCCGCTCCGTCTCGAACCGCACCCGAGACCCCCGACCCGTCTTCGGGTCCACCGGCAGCACGTTCGACACGTGGATCGGCGCCTCCTTCTGCAACCGGCCCCCCTGGGGATTCCGACGGCTCGGGCGGACGTGGCGGTACACCATGTTGACCCCTTCCACGACCACCATGTCCTTCTTGGGGACCAACCGGAGGACCTTGCCCTGTTGGTCCTTGTGGTCGCCGCTGATCACCTCCACCGTGTCGCCCTTGCGGATGTGCCGAGCCATGGTCTCACTCCCGATCCTACCCTGGGCTCCCGGCCGCTACACCACCTCGCTCGCCAGCGAGATGATCTTCATGAACCCCTTCTCGCGAAGCTCCCGCGCCACCGCACCGAAGATCCGCGTCCCGCGCGGGCTCCCGTCCTCATTGAGGATCACGCCCGCGTTGCTGTCGAACCGGACGTACGATCCGTCGTCGCGTCGCACCGCCTTGCGGGTCCGAACGACCACGCAACGCACCTTCCGCCGGCTGGATTTCTCTCGACGGTCCTTGCCCGCGGCGAATTCGCTGTTGGGCAGCGCGTCCTTGACCGTACAGACCACGATATCGCCCACCGAAGCCGTTCGAAGCTTCTTCTTGCCCGCCCGCGCCGTAGATGCGCCCAACACCCGAATGACCTGCGCCCGACGGGCGCCCGTGTTGTCCGCGATGTCGAGCATGGTCTGCAGCTGAATCATGACTCCGGCTCCACGCGACCCGCATCGCTCAAGCAGGCGTAACGACACCCACCAACCGCCAGTTCTTCCGCTTGCTGATCGGACGACACTCCGCAATCTCGACCATGTCGCCCACCTTGGCCTGATTGTCCTGGTCGTGGGCCAGCAGCTTCGTCCGCCGACGGAGGTACTTGCCGTACTTCGGGTGCTTGGTCAGGTAGTCCACCGCCACCGTGATCGTCTTGTCGCCACGATCGCTGACGACCCTGCCGGTGCGACACCGCCGGTGCGCACGCCCGGCCGGCGAGCCGCCCGCATTGCCCGTTTCCGTCACCGCCGTCTTCGGCTCGTCTGCCATCGTCTACCCTTCAATCACCAGCGAACCCATCGCCCCAACCGGTTCGCGGCCCGTCCTTCTCAGTTTGCATTTGACTCACCCTGCCTTGTGCGACGCGATCGCCTCCAGGTGATACTGCTTCTGCTCGATGTCCTGCTCGCCCCGTTCGCGCAGCACGGTGAAGATCCGGGCGATGTCGCGCTTCGTCTTGCGCAGTTGGGCAGGGTCCTCCAGCTTCTCGGTCACCGCCTGGCTGCGGAGGTCGAACAGGTGCCGGCGCAGCCGGTCCATCTCGCTGTGAAGCTCCTCGGTGGACAGCTCGCGGACCTCGCTCACTTTCACGATGCCGCACTCCCACTAGACCGCGTGCTTGCGGTAAACCATCCTGCTCTTGATCGGCAGCTTGGCCGCCACGCGGGCCAGCGCCTGCCGGGCGATGTCCTCTTCCACACCGCTCAGCTCGAACGCCACCCGTCCCGGCTTGACCCGGGCGACCCAGAAATCCGGCTCGCCCTTGCCCTTACCCATCCGCGTCTCCAACGGCTTGGACGAGACGGGCTTGTCCGGAAAGATCCGGATGTAGACCCGGCCCTCGCGATGCAGAAAATGCGTGGCCGCCACACGCGCCGCCTCGATCTGCTGCGACGTCACCCAGCCGGACCCCAGGAGCTGCAGGCCGAAATCGCCGAACGCCACCGTGTTGCCCTTCTGGGCGTTCCCACGGATCCGCCCTCGCTGCTGCTTGCGGAACTTGACGCGCTTCGGCATCAGTGGCATGGCCTTGACTCCTGATCCGCCCGCGGGTCTGGCCCGACCCGCTCGGATCGTTCGTTACGACTACCGCTTTCCCCGTCGAGGTGGCCGGCGCCCGCTGGGCGCCTGCTCCTCCACCACCTCCTCGCCGTACATCCCCGTGTAGACCCACACCCGGACGCCGATCGTCCCGTACGTCGTCCGGCTCACCGCGTAGCCGTAGTCCACATGCGCCTGGAGCGTCTGCAGCGGGATCGACCCCAGCGTCTGCCGTTCCATGCGGGCCATCTCCGCCCCGCCCAGCCGGCCCTTGCAGATGATCTTGACCCCCTTCGCACCCGCCGACATCGTCGACTCGCACCGCTGCTTCATCGTCCTGCGGAAGCTCGAGCGTTTCTTGAGCTGCTCGGCGATCGACTCGGCTACCAGTTGCGCCGAGAGGTCCGGCTGCTTGATCTCGATCACCCGGATCTCGACCTTCCGGTCGATCAGCTCCTCAAGCTCCTCTTGCAGTTTCTCGATGTCCGCGCCACGCGACCCGATCACCATCCCCGGACGGGCGGTGTGGACGTACACCACCACCTCGTTCCGGGTCCGCTCGATCTCCACCTTCGCGATCTGCGCCGAGGGGGGACGGCGGTTCAGCTTGTCGTCGATGTAGCCGCGGAGCTTCTGATCCTCGACCAGGAACTCACCGTAGGCCGCCTTCGGCGCGTACCACCGCGCCGACCACCCCTCGGTGATCCCCGTGCGGAACCCGATTGGATTGACCTTCTGACCCACTACGCGTACTCCCAGCAACCCCTGCTACGCCGCCCCCTGTTCCACGGTCACCACGATGTGGCTGGTCCGACGCTGATACGGATGGACCCGCCCGCGATCTTTCAGTCGATACCGCTCGATCCGCGGGCCCTCGTCCACACGAGCTTCCTGCACGTACAGCGCGGTCGCATCCGCCTCCTGCTCGCTGGCGTTGGCGATCGCCGACCGCAACACCTTGCTCACCATCACGCTCGCTCGCTTCTTCGTGAACCTCAAGACGTCCAGGGCCTCGTCCGCGCGCCGCCCTCGGATCAGGTCAGCCACCAGTCGGGCCTTTCGAGGGCTAATCCGTGCGAACCTGTGTGTTGCTTGCCAGGGCATCCGCTCGTCTCCAAACGGCCCGACTACCGCCGGCCGCCCACATGCCCACGGAACATCCGTGTCGGCGCGAACTCGCCCAGCTTGTGCCCGACCATGTCCTCGCTGCAGAACACGTTCATGTGCGTCTTGCCGTTGTGCACCGCGAAGGTGTGCCCCACGAATTCAGGCACGATCGTGCACCCGCGCGCCCACGTCTTGATCGGCGTCCGGTCGCCCGTTTCCTTCGCGCGTATCACCTTGCGAAACAGCTTCTCGTCGACGTACGGACCTTTCTTCAGGCTGCGCGACATAGTGCCACCACTCCTGCCCCTTCACCGTCGCCGACACGCCTGGTCACTTCGGCACGGGAAGCTGCCCGTACCTGACCGACCGGCGCCGGCGCAGGATCCGCTTGCTCGAGGCCTTGCCCTTCTTACGCGTCCGACCGCCCTTGGCCGACTGCCCCCACGGCGAACACGGGTGTCGACCGCCACCGCTCCGACCCTCGCCGCCCCCCAAGGGGTGCGCGACCGGGTTCATCGCCGTTCCCCGGACATGGGGTCGTCGGCCCAGATGACGTTTCCGGCCCGCCTTGCCCAATCGGACGTTCTGGTGATCCGCATTGCCCAACACACCGATCGTCGCCCGGCACGCCGCATGCACTTGACGCATCTCATTCGACGGCAGGAGCAGCGTCGCCCATTCGCCTTCCCGAGCGATCAGCCGGGCCGATCCCCCCGCTGAACGCACCATCTTGCCCCCCTGACCCGAGATCAGCTCGACGTTGTGCACGTCCAGACCCACCGGAATCGACTTGAGGGGCATGCAGTTGCCCGCCTTCGGCTCGACCCGCTGGCCCGACTCCACCGTCTCCCCTGCCGACACCCCCTGCGGGGCCAGGATGTACCGCTTCTCCCCGTCGGCGTATTCCAGCAGCGCGATATGGCACGTCCGGTTCGGGTCGTACTCGACGGCCACCACCTTCGCCTCAATGTCATCCTTGTTCCGCTTGAAGTCGATCCGCCGGTACCGACGCTTGTGCCCCCCACCGCGATGCCAGGCCGTGATCTTTCCGTGGTGGTTTCGACCACCCGTCTTCTTCAGCGGCGCCAGCAGCGACTTGGTGGGCTTGCGACGCTTGTCGGTCACCTCCTCGTGCGTGTTCACGGACGACTTGCGCCGGCCCGCCGACGTCGGTTTATAGATCTTGATCGCCATCGCCCATCACCCGTCTATCCGGTCGCGACCGGCCGCTGTCCCACTAGAACAAGTCAATGTGGCTGTCCCGATCCAGGATCACCACCGCCTTTTTCCACTGCTTGGTCATGCCCCGCTTGTACCGCACCCGCCGCGGCTTGCCCCGACGGTTCGCCGTCCTAACGTTCAGCACCTTGACGTTGTAGATCTTCTCGACCGCCTGCTTGATCTGCGCCTTGTTCGCGTTGGGATGGACCTCGAAGCTGTACGATCCGCCCCGGGCCGGCTGATCGCTCGTCGCGTCATGGCTCTGCTGGCTTTGGAACGTGACCTTCTCGGTCACCAGCGGCCTGACGATCGTATGGTAGATGTCCATATGCCGCTACTCCCGTCCCTCGGCCGATCCGTCGCCCTCGTCCGATCTGGGACTCGCCAACAGCGATGCCAACGCGTCCTTGGTCATCAACAGTCGACCGCGACGCAGCACCTCATACGCATTCAACTGCTCGACCAGACAAACGTCCGTCTTGGGGATGTTCCGGGCCGACCTGTAGATGTTTTCATCCCGCTCAGCCACGGCGAGGACGCAGCCCCGCTCCGCCTTGAGCGCGCGGAGCATCGTGGCGAATCGTTTCGTTTTCGGTTGTTCGTATTGGAGTTGGTCGAGCAGGAGGAGGTCGCCGGACAGGGCCTTGGCCAGCACGGCGTTGTTCCGGGCCAGGCGTCGCATCTTCTTGGGCATGGTCTGCCGGAAATCCCGCGGGCGCTTCGCAAACGCCACCCCGCCCCCACGTCGGATCACCGTTCGCGCGCTGCCCATTCGCGCGTGGCCCGTGCCCTTCTGGCGGTACAGCTTCGCGGTGCTCCCGGTCACCATCCCCCGACTTCGCGTGGTCGCCGACCCCTGCCGGCGATTGGCCTGATACATCACCACCGCCTGCTTCAGCAGCGCGGCGCGGACCCGCCCACCGAAGGGGCCCTCATCGAGCGCCACCGTCTCTATCTGGTCGCCGTCTTCGTTGTACACGGGCACATCGACCATAGCGTCGTCTCACGGACGCCCGACCTCGGCGTCCCGTCCTGCCTATTCGCTGCTCCCCGAAGCGCTGGCCGTCGCGCCGGCCTGCTCACCCGGACTGAACACCACCAACCGATGGACCTTCGCAGGCTGGGGCGCGTCTGCCGAGTCGCTCACGAACAGCAGCCGCCGGATCTCCTTGGGCTGCGTCTTGGCCACGCTGGCCTTGACCATCACGTGCCCCCTGTTGGGGCCCGGGACTCCTCCCCGCACCAACAGCAGATTCCGAACCTTGTCCACCCCGACCAGCTCATGATTTCGGCTCGTCCGCCGGACATGCCCCATGTGTCCGGCCATTCGCTTGCCCTTCTTGACGTTGCCGCCGTGGCCCAAGTCCGACCCGTGGCTCGAGATCGAGCCGGGCGCGCGATGCTTCCGCTCGGTGCCGTGACTGGCGGGTTGGCCTCCGAAGCCGTGGCGCTTCATTCCCCCGGCGAAGCCCCGGCCCTTCGTCGTGCCCACCACGTCCACGTACTGCACCTGGTCGAACACGTCGACGGTCCAGGTGTCGCCGATGTGGGCCTCCGGCGGGCCCTGGCGGAACCGGACCTCGCGGATGAACCGTTTCGGGCCCGTACCGGCCCTGGCGGCGTGCCCGATTTGGGGCAGAGACGAGCGATGCGGCTTGACGTCCCCGAACCCCAGCTGGACGGCCTGGTACCCGTCCGACTCGGCGGTCTTGATCTGCAGGACCGCGCACGGACCGGCCTGGATCACGGTGACCGGCACGGCCTGACCGGCCTCATCGAACACCTGGGTCATTCCTACCTTCTTGCCCAACAGCGCCGCCGCCATGCGAAGAAAGCTCCCCTGTCGCCTATGACAAGCGATGGTCTAACGCGCGATCCAGCTCACGCGTCCGCCTTGTTAATCAGTTTGGGGCAAACGAAGAATGCCGCTAAGCACCTGCGCCACACTCGCAACGGTCCTCACCCGCCGCTCATTTCAGTTGCATCTTCACGAACACGCCGGCAGGTACCACCAGTCGATTCAGGGCCTCCACCGTACGAGCCGTCGGTTCATAGATGTCGATGACCCGTTTGTGGGTCCGCATCTCAAACTGTTCACGAGACTTCTTGTCAATATGGGGCGAGCGCAGTACCGTGTAACGCTCGATTCGGGTCGGCAACGGGATCGGCCCACGCACCCGAGCGTTCGTCCGCTTGGTGTGGTCTACGATCTCGCGCGCGGAAGCGTCCAACGACCGATGGTCGTACGCCTCCATCCGAATTCGAATCATCTCACCGTCCATCGACGGGTGCACTCCCTCTCTTGGCTACCAACGCACAAACCAATCATCATAGCAAACGGGATTTGCCTGTCAAGGGAATGTTCCGGCAATCCTCAGTTTTAGCCCTTTCCGTCCCGCCCCCCGACCTCACGCCTCCGGACCCCAGTGCGGAGGCGCCGGGCCGCCCGTCCTGCCCGCAGCCGACAACCGAACCGTGGTAACTACTATCATATTAATTCCGGTTAGTGTATATCTTAGTTAAGGGCCACGGAGCCCGCTTTGCGTGTCAGCGGAACCCACCTTATTGCCCAAGTCGCCGGTTTCTCCCCACACCCGCTAGGCCTGCAACAGGAGGAGGTCCAGATCGTCAGGCACGGCGGTCAGGGCGTGCTTGAGTCGACCGGTTTCGTGGAATCCGGCGTCCAGCAGCGCTTGGTGGCGCTGGGGGGAATTGGCGTCGATCTCCGTCATCACGGGCCTGTCGTTTGGCAGACCGATGGCGTCGATCAGCATACCGAGGTGATCGGTCGCGCTCGGGTGCACGTAGACGTCCAACTGTAGCATCCGGCTGAACAGCCGCTTGTAGCTCTGGAGCGTGGCCAGACCGACGGTCATACCGGCTTGGTTGACCAGGACCGCGCTGGCGAGCGGCGGGCCGTCCTTGAGACGGGACATCAGCAGGACGAAGGCGTCTTCGGCGCTGCAAGGGCCGGCCAGTGACAGGGCGGCGTTGCGGAGCCAATCGCCCTCGTCGCGGAGGATCAGCTTGTGGACCAGAGGCCAGTGCGTCCAGCAGGTCCGCTCGACGTGGACGTCGCCGGGGTCGCTCGGCTCGAACATCGCGTCGAAGCGCTCGGGGCGGCGGACCCACTTCATAAAGCCCGATTCGGGCCCCATCGGCTCAAAGCCGAACCGGCTGTAGATGCGAAACGCCGGGCTGTCGTAACCGGTGAACAGGTGCATCGCGATCCCGTCGCGTGCGACGAAGTCCTCGCTCATCACCCGCATCAGGGCCGTGGTCGCGCCCTGTTCGCGCCAATCCGGGTCGGTGAAGACGTGTCCGAGGATGGCGAGACCATGCTTCTCGGCGACCATCATCTCGCTGATGACCGTCTCGCCGATGCTGGCGATGAAGAAGCGCTGCTCGAGCTCGTCGTTGTGGCCGCCGAGGTTCGTCTCGATGTGCCAGTTAAACGGCTGGCCCTTGTGGGCCAGGAACGGGGCGATACGGTCCCGCCATTTGCCAGCGGGTGGCTGGATGCATAACAGGTCCACCCGCTGCCCGTTGCGGAGCGCGGTTTCGGCCAGTTTCGTCTCCATGACCCCGATGGTAGCCGGCACCGACCGCGCTCACAAGATTGTGGGCTCACGAACGCGGCGAGATGCCATTCATCACCGCCGTCTGCGCGTAAACATCAGGCAACCGTAGCCGACCATCATACCGGCGAACCCCGCCGGGCCGAGCGCGCCGCATCCCAGGCCCGAACCGCACTCGGTAAGCGTCGATTCGATGTCGTCGTCGTTGATGATGACGATGAAGGCGTCCTCCCAGTCGTGGTAGTTCGCGTCGAAAAACCCCGGCGGGACGGACGGGGCACACGTGTTGGGGTCACAGTTCGGGTCGTCCGTCTGTTGGCCCGCTATGGCGACCCGATGGAAGTCCGTGGAGTCCGTCATGCCGGTCACATAGGCGTTGCCCGAAGGACCCATGGCAATCCCGTGGCCCTTGTCAGGCCGCCGGCCGCCGAGAAAAGTCGAGTAGACCAGCAGCAACGGAATGTCCGGATCGAGCTTGGTGACGAAGGCCTCGGTCGATCCCTCAAACACCTCACGGATCGGGTTGAGCCAGAGCGGGAAGTCATCCGATTCGGTCCATCCTGTGACGTAGGCGTTGCCCGCGTCGTCGACGGTAACGCCCTCGCCGCAATCGGGCTGCCTGCCGCCCAGGTACGTGGCGTAGGTGAGCCCCCCCTCGCGGGTGAGCGTGGCCACGAACGCATCCTTGAGCCCGTTATAGCGACCGCTGAAGGGCGAGCCGGGGGTGGGGAAGTCGAAGGATTCGGTGCCCCCGCAGGCAAGGTGCCCCTGCACGACCAAGCACGATTTCGTCCGTTCACGTCCTGGTCCTTCATGGGCTACATCCGTTCCCCCTGTGATGATAACGTGCACCTGATGGCAGCTCCTGCGGCCCTGGGCGGGTCATCCGCTCCGAACCCGTCTTCGGATAGGTCGCCGACCGCACGCTGGCCGCTGCTTGTATGAGTGTACTCCAAGACGACGCTGTTGGGTGCAGGCAGCGTCATCTTGGTCCGCCGGTCGGCCTCGGCAGGATGATGTGTGATGGGTGGCCCGTGTCGAACCAGATCGTGTTCGTGGCGACCACGGCCTGTTTGATCTCGAGTGGATTCTCCTTGCCCAGGGCCATCCACTTCGCCTTGCGGAGCGATCTGCGGTACTCGGGTCGGACAGTGACGCCGTCGACGGCGTCGCCCGTGTTGGGGTTGGGCCGGAACCGTTGCACGTTGCTGCTCGAGATGGCCACGCGGATCCGGTGGCCCTTGTTAAAGATGATGCTCGTCGACCACAGGTCGATCTCGAAGGGGTAGATCTTGCCCGGCTCAATCAGCTTCGGCCGGCGGAGCGATTCGCGGTACCGCGCGCGGACGATGCCGTCGAGCACGAGCAGGCTGCGGCCGTCGGGGTACACGTCGGTAAGCTTGGCGGTGAAATCGGTGTCGGTGCACGACGAGCTGGCCCACAGCTTGACGGTGATCCGGCCGGTGGCTTCGACCGGCTCGGCCAGCACGGACGTAGTAAAGACGATGACGTCGGGTCGCTTCTCGGCGGGCCGCTGATCGAGGACACCCGTCTTGGGCGTGAGCACGCCGCCGCCGAGGCTGGGCACGGGGTTCCTCGGGTCGTATTGATAGCTGGCCGACGCGGCCGATTCGGTCGGCTTGTCGGTCGATAGCAGGCCGCCCTTGCGGAGGTAGTACGGCACGGGTTTGCCGGGCACGGGCCAGGTCTCGGCCGACCGCCATTCGTGGCCCGGCGCGTCCTTCTCGCCCGACGCCCCCATCACGTAGTAGCTCACCGGGTGCTGCTTGCCACCGGCGGTCGGGTCGGCCTGTTTCAGGTGCCGGTTGAACCACTTGACGATGTACCGGTCGTATCGGGGTCGTGCGTTGTCGGGGTAGTCTAGTCCCTTGGGAATGCCGGTGTGGGTCCAGGGGCCCATGACCAGTCGCGACGTCCTTTTGGCCACCGGGCCGCCGCGGGCCTGGACGGCCAGAAAGCTGTCGATCGTGCCCTGACAGAAGTGGTCATACCACCCGCCGAAGTACAACACGGGCACGTCGATCCGGTGCGCCATCTTCTCGGTATTCCATGCGTCCCAGAACTCGTCGTAGCTCGGGTGCGCTAGGAACAGGTCGAGGTTCCGCGGGTCGAAGCGGTTGCCCGCGATCCACCCCTCGGGCAAGGCCAACCTGGGCGCGCCGCCCCAGTAGGCGGCGTGCTTGTAGATGTCCGCCCAGGCGACGATGACGAACGCGGACACCAAATGCGGCGGCTGCGTCGGCAGCGTCAGGTTCTGCGTCGCCCCCATCGCCGACGGGCCGACCGTGCCGACCTTGCCGTTGCACCACGGTTGTTTGGCGATCCATTCGATCGTGTCGTACCCGTCCTGGACCTTGCCCCATCCGCACCCGGCGTGGACGGGATAATCCTCGCCCTCCGAGTCGAATCGGCCCCGCAGGTCCTGCACGACCGCGGCGAAGCCGGTCACGGGCAAGATGGACGCGGCCATCTTCCCGATGCTGCCCCGCCGGTTGTAGGGCGTTCGGACCAACACGGCCGGCCACTTGGCGTCCGGCTGGCCCTTCGGCAGCACCACGTCGGTGGCCAGCTTCACCCCGTCGCGCATCGGCACCCTGTGCGTCTTGAGGCCCGGGAGCTTCAGCCCCACGAGCTTCGTGGCCTTGTCCTCGATCGTTTCGCCAACGGCAGGCGTCTGCCAAGCGCACGCCAATCCCAGGCATACGCATCCGCCAAGACGGGACATGAACCGTTCTCCTGTTGGTCCGGCCGATGGTCCGAATCATCCCGCGCATCCGATTAGCCGCGTGATTGACCACGCGGGTCGTCTACCAACCGCGGGCCCGTTCGATGATCTCGAGGTTCGCCAGGCCGTCCCGGGCCGTGAGCGGCAGGTCCGCGCCGTCGAGGATTGCCCGACCGAACGCCTCTGCCTCCAGTTGATAGAGCGCGGCGAACTCGCCGTTGGTGACCTCGGGCGGCTGGCTCAGCTTGCCGATGGCGACCTTGCCGCCGGTCCCGAACAGCGTGCCCTCCAGGATGCAGTATTGGTCGCTGCCGTACAGCTCGAGTCTGGGCGCGGGCGCGCCGGCCCCGGTCGAACCGTCGGCGATGCCCAACGCGCCGTTCTCGAAACGAACCGTCACCACGGCGTGATCGTCGGTCTCGTAGCCGAACTTCTGGCTCGACAGCTCGCCGTGTACGTCAGCCGCGTCGCCGAGGAACCACCGGAGCAGGTCGATCAGATGCGTGCCCACGTCGCAGATCGCCCATCCGCCGCTAGTCGCCCGTTTCTGGCGCCACTCGCCCGGCGGACGGGGATACGCAAAATAGAGCTGGCCCCGAACGCAGATCGGCTTACCGAACTTGCCCGCCATCCAGTCGGCCTGCAATTGCTGGTGCAGCGGATGGTACCGCATGTGATAGCCGATGCTCAGCAGCTTGCCCGCCTTCTCGGCCGCGGCGATCATCTTCTCGCAGTCGGCGGCCGTGGTGGCCATCGGCTTCTCGCATAGCACGTGTTTGCCGCCTTGAAGCGCGGCGATGGTGTGATCGGCGTGGAGATGGTTCGGCCCGGCTACCCAGACCGCCTCGACGTCGGGGTCGGCCAGAAACGCCGACAGGTCGGTATAACCATTCGGCACGTCATACTGCTCGCATAACCTCTCGGCCTTGGCCTGGTCTCTGCTGAGCACAGCGCAGAGCCTGCCGTTTTCCGCGGCCACGATCGCGGGGCCGAACGTCCTCTTGGCCCAGCTCGACGCCCCGATCACGCCCCAACCAACATCCCGCGCTGTCATGGATCACCCCTGCTAACGAATCGCAAGCCACCACGATGGCACCGGCTGTACTGACCTCGGTCCCCGACCAGCGAAACGGTCCGCACGACAGTGCCACCACATGATCATGCTCGACAGGTTATCCCCCAAGGGCGGCCCTGGCAATCCAATGCCGTCCCGACCTGCCCTCTCGGTCGAACGATCGGGTACAATCATCTATCCAACATAGCTGTCTATCGAGGAGCGGACCGTGTGCGTCTTCCACGTCATGTCCATGTTGGCCCTGGTCGTGCTGGCGGGTGAGAGCGACCGCGGTGGGCCGACGTCGTCGTCGCGGCCGGCGCTCCGCTCGACGACCAGGGACGGCGGCGGTGATCACATCGTCATCTACAAACCCGGCGTGGGCATCAACTGGACGCGACGGCAGGTCGAGCTGACGGGCAAGGTGGCGCTGCGCGAAGGGATGCTCGAGCTGTTCGCCTGCGCGACGGACGTCTACGGCGGGGACAAGACGCACGAGAGCATCATGTTGTTGGACGCCCGGCCGTTGCACGCCTACCAGGCCCTGGGTCTGATCGGGTTGAAGCCGGGCCGGCCCGCCCAGTGGGTCCCCGAGACCAACACGATGCTGCCGGCCACGGGTCAGCCGCTCGAGCTCCGCGTCGAATGGCTGCACGACGGGCGGCCGCGGGAGGTCGACGTCAGCGAATGGATGCAGCTCGCCGACAGACCCGAGACGCGGCTGGGGCCGTTGCCGTGGGTGTTCGCGGGCTCGGGCCCCACCGCCGACGGCGGCATCCTGGCCGACGAGGACGGCACCGTCGCGACGGTCGTCGACTTCGACGGGTCCATCATCTGTCTGTCGGCCCTCCATCCGAGCGACTATGACCAGTTGTGGATCGCCGCCAGGCCGGACAAGGTCCCGCAGCTCGACATGCCCTGCACGCTCATCGTCCGCGCCGCGGGGCTGTGGCTGGCGATGGACCGCTTCGGGCGGGTCACGACGAACGGTCGACGGCTCGGACCGGACGATCTGGCCAAGGAGGTCCGGCGCTATCTGAAGACCGCACCCAAGGGGCTTGTCCACGTGCTGGTCGCGCCGACCGCGCTGCCCGCGGACGTGCAGGCCCTCCGGAAGCGCCTCCGCGACGCCGGCGCCTCGGACAAGGCCGTTCAGGTCTACCGGCAACCGGCCTCGTCCTTCCCCGCCGACGATCCAAAGGCGGGCAAGGCCCTCTTGCAAGATCGGCTACCGCTGCAAGAATCGCTGCTCAAATCCGCCCGGCGGGAACACAAACACCTGCTCGACCAATTGACCACCCGACAGGCCGCGTTCGAGCGCCGCACCTCAGCCGTCGCCGACTACGTCGCCCGCCTCAGGAACGGCCTGACGCACCCAACCACCGCAGCAACCACCGCGCCCGCCGGCGCGCCCGAACGCATGGGTCCCTCGCTGCCGACAACCCGCGTCACACCGACCCCGAACCGACGCTAAGCTGCCTGCAACAAAGATTGAACAGTACGTCCCTGGGAGGTCTTCCGGGGGTGGCCCATGGCTTTAGCC
>CAYOGX010000003.1:0-22337 GCA_964403235.1 uncultured Planctomycetales bacterium
CAAGCGGGCCAAGGCCACTAGCAGCAACGAGAATGTCATCAAGGCCACGGCTGGGGAGGGCGCGCTGCCCGGAACCTATTCGTTCACCGTGCATTCGCTCGTGGCCACCCACGAGATGATATCGTCGGGGCTTGCCACCCCCGACGCGACCCGCGTCGGGGCCGGCACGATCACGATCGAATCCTCGAAGGGCCGCCTGGACCCCACGATCGACCTGGTCAGCCTCAACGGCGGCGTCGGCGTCCGACGCGGCGCGATCCGAATCACCGACCGCAGCGGTGCCTCGTCCGAAATCGACCTGTCCACCGCCCTGACCGTCGACGATGTGGTTGAAACCATTAACGCCCGTTCAACCATTAACGTCACGGCGTCCGTCGCCGGCGGGCACCTGGTCCTGACCGACCAGACGGGCCAGACCGTATCCAACCTGACCGTGACCAACGTCGGGGTGGGCCGGACGGCCACCGACCTGGGCATCGCCGGGTCCGTCGCGGGTGACGTCCTGACCGGAAGCGACGTTGTCTACCTGACCAACGGCACCGGCCTGCTGCTCCTCAACGACGGCAACGGCGTGCGTCGAGACGGCGCGCTGGACGATTTCCAGATCCAGCTTCGCGACGGCAGCACCATCGACGTCAACCTGTCGGGGAACGTCCGCGGTGATACGGTCCTGACCGCCTTGAACGGCGGGGTCGGCGTCCGGCTGGGCACGATCCGGATCACCAATCGCGCGGGCAGCTCGGGCGACGTGGACCTGAGCAGCGCGACCGACCTGCAAGATGTACAGACCGCCATCAACGGCGCCGGGTTGGGCGTCAGCGCCACACTGATCAACGATCACCTGTTGATCACCGACAGTTCGGACGGGGGCGACTCTCCGGTCTCGTTCAAGATCGAGGACGTCAGCGGCGGCCACGCCGCCCAGGATCTGGGTATCGCCCAAGAGGTGGACGGTTCGAGCATCACCGGCACCGACATCTATGACGTCGATACACTGGGCGACGTCATTCGGGCCATCGACCTCGACAGCGAGAACGCCGGCACCCTCGTCGCGTCGATCAGCGGCAACGGGCTGGGAATCACGCTGACCGACACGTCGGCCGTTAGTGGGACGACGGCGGTGGTGGCCCTGAACGACAGCCACGCCGCCGAGGACCTGGGCATCCAGGCCTCCTCGACAACGGGCACGATCGACTCTCGGCACCTGTTAGCTGGACTGGATACCGTATTGCTCCGCTCGCTCAACGGCGGCAGCGGCGTCGGGCTGGGGACCATCGAGGTGACGGCCCGTGACGGGACGAACACCCTGATCGATCTGACCGGTCTGGACTCCCTGGGCGAGCTGATCGACGCCATCAACGCCGTCACCCCGACCAGCAAAATTGCCGCCTCGATCAACCAGCCCGGCAACGGCATCGTATTGACCGATCTGAGCAACGACAGCGGGAACCTCGTCGTCGCCGACGTTTCCGGAAGCACCGCGGCAGATCTGAACCTCCTGGTCGACGCTGCCGTCGACGTCGTCGACAGCGGGAACCTCCAACGCCAGTACATCAGCGAGAACACACGCCTCGACGACCTCAACGGCGGCCAGGGAATGGCGTCCGGCAAATTCAGAATCACCGACAGCAGCGGGGCTTCGGCCACCGTCGACCTGACCCAAGGCAACGAGGTCACGCTGGCCGACGTCATCACCGAGATCAACACCCGTGGGATCGGCGTGGTGGCCAGCATCAACGAGACCGGCGACGGCCTGTTGCTGACCGATACGGCTGGCGGCACGGGCCAGCTCACCGTGGCGGAAGAAGGCGGGACTACGGCGGCGGACCTGAACATCCTGGGTACGGCCGCCACCGGCCAGACGACCATCGACGGGGCATTCGAGGTCCGTATCGAGATCGACGTCGACGACACGTTGAACGACGCGGTGCTCAAGATCAACGCCGCCGACGCCGGCGCCCGGGCCTCGGTGCTCAACGACGGCTCGTCGGTGCAGCCTTACCGGATGCTCCTGGCCAGCGAGCTGAGCGGGCGACGGGGCGAGCTGACGGTCGACACGGGCAGCACGGGCCTGTCGTTCTCGACGTTGGTGCAGGCCCGCGACGCGGTCGTGTTCCTGGGCCAGCCCGATTCGCCCTCCAGTCTGATGCTAACCAGCGGCAGCAATACGCTTGATGACGTCATCCCGGACGTCAAGATCGATCTGCTGGCGACCAGCGACTCGGCGGTCGAGATCACCGTCGCGCCGGACGTGGAGAGCCCGGTCAGCGACATGAAGACGTTCGTGACCACCTTCAACGCCGTCATCGACAAGATCGAAGACCTGACCGACTTCAACGACGAGACGTACGAGAAGGGGATACTGTTCGGCGACGCGACGGTCCAGCGAATCCAAAGCCGGCTGTACCGGATGATGCGGACGACCGTCGAGACGGGGGGCGTCTATGATCGGTTCAGCGACATCGGGCTGACGCTGGGCAACGGGGCCAAGCTTCAGCTCGACGAGGAGCGCTTCCGCGAAGCCCTCGATGAAAACCGCGACGACGTCGAGGCCCTGTTCACACAGGCCGAAACCGGCCTGGGCGTCGTCCTCGACGAGGAGCTGGCCAGCCTCACCGACGCGGGGACCGGGCTGATCGAGCGACACAATCAAGTACTTCAAGACCAGAGAGACCTCCTGCAAGTTCGAATCGAATCGCTGCAAGACCTGCTCGACGCCAAGGAAGAGCGTCTGTACAGGCAGTTTTACGCGATGGAGCAGGCCCTGTCGCAACTGAACGCCATCCAGTCATCGCTGACTACCTTGTCGGCCTTATCTACCCAATTACTCTCTACAGGCGGGAGCAGCACGGGTAGCGGTCTGCTGTCGGTCTAGGACCTTTCCCTTGGCGGGGTCACGCGAAGCGTCCGTCCGGCGGTCATCCGTGAAACAGAGCACGCGGGCCGCCCGGAATAATCTCAATTGACCCGTAGTCTGACCCGATACATCCCAAGGCGTGACCCGGTGGACGGGCCGCACGGTGGCCAGTGGATGGGGTGCCCGCGGGGCAGGGATCGGCATGGTGGCCGGCGAGTCTAACGAGTATCTCCGCAATCAGGTCCTCACCGCATCTCCGGAGCAGCTCCAGATGATGCTGTACGACGGCGCGATCCGTTTCGCCCGTCAGGGGGGCGAGGCCATCGAGCGGGGTGACATCGAGGCGAGTTTCAACCTTCTGACGCGGGCCCAGCGAATCGTTCTGGAGATGCTGAACGGGCTTCGGCCTGACGCGAACCCGGATCTGTGCGAGAAGATGGCCAGCCTGTACAACTTCGTCTACCGCAGGCTGGTTGACGCCACCGTAAACAAGGACGCCAAGGCCCTCGATGATGCGCTCAGGATCCTCGAGTATCAGCGCAAGACCTGGGCGATGCTGATGGAGAAGATCAGTCAGGAGCGCGGTCAAGCCACAACGGTCAATTCTGAAGATCCATCCGAAACCGAGTCGCTCAGCATAGAGGGCTAGTTGAACGGGTTGGCGATGCCGGGCGCCGGACTGGCCGCGGCCTCGGAGGCGGCATCCCATCGGCAGGGAACCGGTTGACGGGTGGGAGGGGAACTGCGTAGAGTTAAAGCGCAAGAGGTGGCGGACCCGCAGGCGTGGACACAGGAGCGGTGGCATGAGACGGCCGCGTGACTCCGGCGAGGGAACCAGGCTTCGGCGCGCGGTGCCGGCATGGCACTTGGGCGGCGCGCACCGGGTCTGTGCGAGCGGCGTGATCGTTGTGGTTTCTGCGGGTGGGGTCCCGGCGGCGACGTCGCCGCTGACGGCGGACCCGAGCGGCGTTGCGGCGCCAACGACGCTCCCGGCCGAGTTGGACCCCACGATCCAGGGCAAGCTCGAGCAAAGCGAGGCGTTCCT
Source organism: uncultured Planctomycetales bacterium (assembly GCA_964403235.1). Taxonomy (GTDB): domain Bacteria; phylum Planctomycetota; class Phycisphaerae; order UBA1845; family JAFGLZ01; genus JAFGLZ01. Next base: position 3,903 of record CAYOGX010000003.1, read on the forward strand.
CAAGGCCGACAACTACGCCGACGCCGTCCGGGCCGCGGTCGGCGCCCTTCGCCAGGCCGTCGACGAGACCCGGAAGACCACACCGCCCACCGATGAATCCAGGGCCGTCCTCGAGACCGTCGTCAGCTTTACGCTTCGTCTGGCCGACCAGGCCAAGAAGGCGGGCGAGCTTGGCGTCGCCCAGCACTGCTATACCCAGGTCCGCTACGTCGATTCGACCCGATGGGAGCCCGTGCTAGGCCTGGCCGACGTGAACCGGATGGCCGGACAGATCTTGGCGGCCTCAGATCTGTACGAGGTCTACCTGGGGATGAAGGGGCGCCCGCTCGATCACCGTGGTCACTTGGGGAAGGGTCTGTGCAACCTGGCCATGGGGCATTTCGGATCGGCCGAGTTCAACCTCAGAAAGGCCATCCGGGCGGCGCCCCTAAACGCAGAGGCGCACATGGGTCTGGCCCGCGCCCTCCATGGAAGGCAACGGGCCAAGCAGGCCGTTGCGCCCGCGGAGACCGCGATTCGGCTGGATCAGAAGGCCCCGGAAGACGAACGCCATCGCGAGTATCCATACTACTTGGCCATGATCCTCAAAGACGCCGACCAGTTGGATCGTGCCCTCACGGTGGCCCGCCAGCTTAGCGATTCGGTCCGTGGCGAGCTCCAGGGTAGTCCGACCAACGTCGAGCTTGTCAATCACCTTGAGAAGGTCTTGTTGCTGCGATACGGGCTTCTGGAAACCCTGTCCGCGACCGAGCAGGGCAGGCGGGATCCGCAGATCTTCGTGGAGATGGCCCAGGTCCTCGAGGACTTGGGCACGATCCGGCAGATCAAGGTCTACCTGAATGCGCTGGAGTTGTTGGCGAAGGCCCAGGCGCTCGATCCCGAGAAAGTCGACGTCCTGCTCCGGCAAGCTCGCCTGTACCGTTTGGTGGGTGCCCGCGACGCGGTCATCGCGGCTTACCAGGCGGCGCTTCAGGTCTCACCGGGCAACGAGCAGGCCAAGACGGCACTTCGCGAGATGGGTGCGCCCCTCGCGCCACCCGAACCGGCCCCCACCTCCGCGCCCGCACCCGGCTCCGCGCCTGTGTCCGCGCCCGTCTCCGCGCCGTCGGCGGGTGGGCGCTGACCGCGATGCGTATCACGCCTGTTCGGGCTGTTCCTCGGCCTCGTCTTGTTCCACGTCGGCGAGTGATGGTGTAGGCAGATCGTGTAAGTGGTAGAGCTGCTGGGGCGATTCGGGTTCGCCCGTCCGCGCGGACAGGTAGGCCGTTTCGATGACGCCCACCGTCGATAGGTGCGTTGCGGCGGCGGACGGGACGGTCTTGGCCCCGGCCAGGAGCGCCTGTGCAAAGGCCTCGACCTGGGCGTGGTACGTCGACTCGGCCGTGGCATGAGACGATCGGGTCTCAGCCCCGTCGGGTGCCAAGACGGCCGCGCGCGACGGTTCGAGGCGGAGGCTGCCGGTCGGGCCATCGAAGATGAGCGACCAGGTCTCGGGCCACGCCCGACGGTGGGCGAGGATGGTCGCCATCGAGCCGTTCTGATAGCGAAGCGTTACCGAGGCGACGTCTTCGGTGTCGTACGGTTGCGTGCCCGAGCGCCGGGCGGTGGTCGCCTGGACCTCGTCGGGCAGGCGCATCTTCTGGACGACCGCGTCGACCAGTTCGTAGGCACGGTCGATCAACGCCCCGCCCCCGGCCCGGTCGCCGTCGCCGCGCCAACCGAGCGGGTCGGACCGATGTTCCAAGGCCACCCCCCGGGCGACGTAGGGCCGTCCGATCAAGTCGCACAGATCGGTGATGCCGGCGCCCTCGGCGGTGACGTGCCAGCCTCGAGCGACGGCCAGCCGGGCGCCGCCGGCCTCGAATGCCTCCAGCAGGGCCGAGGCCTCCTGGACGTTTCGGGCCAGCGGGGTCTCTCGCCAGACGTGGATGCCCCTCGAGGCCGCCAGCTTCAGATGCTCGTGGCACGCGAACGGTGGGGCCGACACGAAGAGCGCGTCGATCGGCTGCTCGACCACCAGCGAGCGGTAGTCGTCGTAGGGCTCGACGCCGACCTCGGCGGCGCGGGCCTTAGCCAAATCGCGGTTGCGGTCGGCCAGGGCGATCAGGTCGATCGACGCGCACGACCGCACCGCCTCGGTCAGCGCCGCGCCGCACCCGTCGATCCCCAAGATACCCGCCTTGATCCGCTGCGTGGCCATGTCGGTGCGCCCTCAACGCCGTCGCAGACCATATCGGTTCGGGTCCGACCGTGTCAATGCAGCGACCCTCGGGCGCCAGTCAACATGCTCGGGCGTTTGCGCTAGTCGTCCGGGAACAGGGACTCGACGTCGGTGTAGAACAGCGGTGTGGCGTCGATGTGGCTGTGTTGGTTGTTTCGGAAGACGTCGCCGGCCGGCCCGGGGGGCGTGTATCCTTGCATGAGCGCCAGGACCAGACCGATCAGCAGCAGCGCGCCGACGATGAACTTCGCCCAGGCGCCCAACCGTGCACGTCCCGCCGGTTCGCGCTGGTTGTCGATCATGGTCCTGTCGGGCTCCCGGATCCGGTCGCGGCACCGTTTCGTGTGCCGCGGGTGGGTGCTAGAACACCTGCTCGAACAGGATCCCGCCGAAGGCGAGGTAGGCTGCCGCCACCGTCAGGATCAGGTTGAAGCTCTGGCCCACGACGTACAGCACGATCGGCTTGCCGCCGGCCAACTGGCTCGCCAACTGTCGGAAGTTGCTCTCCAGCCCGATGGCCACGAACGCGATGCAAAAGAGCCACCCGCGGCAGGTCTTGGTGATCGCGCCGAGGACGTCGTTCTCGACGGCCTTAAGTCCCACCTCGCCCTCCCCGAACGCCGGGATCAACACGAACGAGAACACCACCGACGCCAGCACGAATCCGACGATGAACTTGGGGAAGCGATACCAGATCTCCATCGCGCTGGGACGGGGTGCGTCCGGGTCCTTGTCGACCCTGGTCACCCAGGCCACAGCGACGCAGAACGCGACCACGCCGATCAACACGTTCTGAATCATCTTGACGACGGCGGCGATGACCTCCGCGTTGTCGCCCAACAACGCTCCGGCCGCAACCACCGCGCCGGTCGCGTCGATCGTACCGCCCATCCAGGCCCCGCCGACCTGCTCGTCCATGCCGATCGCCTTGATGATCGGCGGCATGGCGATCATCATCAGCACGGTGAAGATGAGCGTCATGCCCACGGCCAGGGTCAACTCCTCCTTTTTCGCCTTGGCGGCTGCGGCCGTCGCGATCGCAGCCGAAACCCCGCACACGCTCGTCGCCGCGGCGATGATGATCACCAAGGTCTTGCTCGTCATCTTCAGGATTCGCGTGCCGAAAAAGTACATGAAGATGACCACGCACGGGGTGACGAGCCACGCGACCAGCAGCCCACGACTGCCCAGGACCACGATCTTGCCGAAGATGATCTCCGCGCCCAACAGCACGAGGCCCGTCTTGATAAACAGCTCGGTCTTGGCGCCGCCCAATAGCCACTTGGGGGTCCCGATCGTATTGCTGATCAGCAGCCCCAGCACCAGCGCCCACAGGGCGTAAGGCAGGCCGTAGGCCTTGATCGTCGCGTGGGCCGAGATGAAATAGGCCAGCACCGCCAAGGCGAAGACGACCGCAAAGCCGAACAGAAAGCGGCCCGCTTCTTCGCCCATGCCGCGAATGGCCAGGGCGAAGGGAACCCCCAACGCCAATAGGAGGATCACCAACGCCTGATAGTTGGGACTGCCAGCCCGCGATCTCTCATACAGCCGCTTCGTGGCGTCCTTGTTGTCCCTTGATACGCACAGGCCGGCGAGGACCTGGCGATGACTGTTCGCGTCCATCGGGTAACGGGTCTTCCAGGTGATCATCTCGGACGTCTTGCGTTGGCCGTCGTGATACTTGGCCTTCCGCGTGTATCCGAACTTGCCTTTCAACGCCGGGGGGATATTGGCGTCGGCGGGCCAGTCCTCGACCTCCGCCTGAGCGTCCGGGTAGAACGCATCGAGGGGATGCAGGACCCACCGATGGAGCTTCGGGGCCTTGATACCCAAGTTCATCAGGGCTGAAGCCACCGCAACGATCACGATCGCAAAGCCCACCCAGACCGCCCACCAGTCTTCGTTCTTCCAAAGCGACGAGACGCCCTCACCATTGCTCATCGAATGCCTCCATCCAGACAATACGGTACGTGCCCACTCTACCAACCCGTGCCGCGTTACGCCAACCTATGATTTGTACTCCTCGCGGGGCGGCGCGAAGATGTCGAGCGTCGTGCAGGCCTCGCCCGGTGCGCGGGCGGCATGGGGGGTATCCGGTGGGACGAGGTACATCTGCCCGGGGCGGACCGTGTAGCGTCGACCGGCGACGATGAGCTCGAATAAGCCTTCCAGGCAGATGCCGGCCTGCTCGTGCGGGTGGCTGTGCTCAGGCACGTCGCCGCCGGGCTCGAACCGCACCAGCGACAGCATGAGCTTCTCGCCCCAGGCCAACCCGGTGGTCACGCCCTCGAACAGCGCTTTGGGCAACAAATCGTCGCGACCGAAGACAACGGCGTCGGTAGGATTGCGCTCGGTCATGCCGTCTCCTGACTACCCGGATCCCTGGCCGCCCGGGCCTGTTGGTGGCGTTTCTTGTCGCGCCAGAAGTTGATCAACAGCAACCCGACGCCGACGACGAGCAACGCGTCAGCCACGTTGAAGACCCACCGCCACAGTTGAAACCCGCGCGGGAGCCAGGCCGTGTCGATCTTGATGAAATCGCGGACCACCGGCGAGGGCTCGACGTACCAACCCGGTTGCTTACGGACCGCGTGCAGGTTTCCCTTGCCCTCGGGCCACTCGCCGAAGTACCAGCAGTCGGGGTCCTCGCGGACGAGTTTGCCGGTCACGTAGACCTGGTCGCCCAGCCAGCTTCGCCACCCCACGTCGGTGGGCCCCCAGACTGCGTCGGTCTGGACGAACGCACGGTCGTACAGGTTGCCGAGGGCACCGGCCAGGATCATCCCCAGCCCGATGTGCATGCTCCACCGGCTGCGGGGCGTGTGGGCGAACAGGTAGACCACGAACAGCAATGCCAAGATCGAGGCGACCACGAACACGGACGTCATGCCGTGCCCGAGCCCGAACAGGGCCCCGGGATTGAGCGAGCGGCGGAGATGCAGCAGGTGAGGGACGGCCACCTTCAGGCCTTGCAGATCGGTGAAGGCCCAATGCTTGCTCCACAGATCGAGGGTCAGTCCGACGGCGGCGACGGTCCACATGAGCGCATGGCTCGGCCCGTGCCGTAGGCTGGACTCGAAGCGGACGGGTGCGCGCTCGTCGGGATGCGTTGAAGCTTGATCACGCGTGGGAACGGTCGGGTCGGGCATGGGCTGGTCGTGGGGGCCGTTGATCGGTGCGTCCGATCAGAAGCCGCGTTCGAGACGTCGGGCATAGTCAATGCAGTACTTGGCCCACGGCTGGGCCTTCAGTCGCGCCTTGCCGATGGGCTTGCCCGTGCCCAGGCAGATGCCGTATGTGCGGTCTTCGATCCGCTGTAGGGCCTCGTCGATCTCGCGAAGCAGGGCGCTCTCGCTCTCGATCAGGCCGAGCGTGAACTCCTGCTCGAAGTTGTCGCTGCCGAGGTCGGCCATGTGAATGGGCATGTTGGACAGGTCGCCCGCGCCGTTCTGCCCGTTCTTTCGGAGGGCCTCGTCGGTCATGTTGGTCACGTCCCCGGCGAGGGTCGCCCGCTTGGCCAGCAACAGCTGCCGGAACGCTTCAAGCTCCTTCTTGCTCAACGGGGACTTCGGCGGCTTGGGGCCAGCCGGCTTGCTCGGGGACGCCGCCCGCCGAGCCACGGACGCCTTCTTGGCCGACGCCTTTGCAGCCCTTTTCGGCTTGGCCTTGCTTGCGGTCCGTCCAGCTCCCTTGCGTCGCCTCGGGGACGCCGCGGACGAGGCCGACCGACGGGTCGACTTCTTCGCTGCCGGGGAGCGAGCGCTACGCTTGCCGGCCGCGGTCGATTTCTTGGCCGTCTTGCGCTGTGCCTTGCGAGTTGTCTTCTTCTTGCTTGCCCGTTTGGCCACTTGCGATATCCTATTCCCGGCTACCGGCTGACGTAAGGTCTTGCTAACAAAGGCCTCAACGATCTTCAGAATTGCAACAGTATAGTAACGCGCGCGCCCAATGTCAAGCCGGAATCCGACTTGACAAGATCGTAGGCCCTAGAACAATCGACGCCAATAAAGCTGTTTGAACTGCGCCATTAAGGTCCTCCTCCGGTATGGGTTTGCCGAAACGCCGGCGTATTCGACCGGTTGTCGTTTCGCGTGGTTGACAAACGGGAGACCGGGCGATTCGACGCGCAAGAACTGACTGGGATGCGTATGATACCTCGTTTGGCACCACCATCTGCGGCGGTGAGGAGGCGATGACATCTGCGGCGGTTCGCAGTTGTGGGAGTGCGTATCATGAGCGGGATGTTGCTGGGGCTGGTGATGAGGGTACTGATCGAACCGGTGGCCGTGGGACCGGGCCTCCACGTGGGCTTCGACACGCCCATGCGGGCGTCGAAGATCAAGGCCCACCCCCGGGTGCGGATCGAGGGCGAGCAACGGCTGGTGGGCTCCCCGCGCGGGAAGGCGGTGGTCGTTGACGGCTCGGCGCGGGTTCAGGTGGATCCCAATGTGGTCAGCCAGGATGAAGGGACGATCGCGATGTGGGTTCGCGCCGACTGGGACTGGACCCGGTCGGACCGCATCCACACGCTGTTCCAGATCAGCGGGGACGCGTGGCGGTCGCAGATGATGCGGCTGGTGTATTGGCCCCACGGGGCGGACCGACTCCGGCTCGAGATCCGCCACGGCAAGCGGGCGTGGTTGTCTGGCTACGTGGGAGATTGGAAGACCGGCACGTGGCATCACGTGGCCGTTGCCTGGCGACGACGACCAGGGCGGGGCCGCGATCAGGTATGGCTCTACGGCGACGGGCGGCTATTGGCGTCCAACCAGTCGGTCCACCTGCCAACGAAGCAAGGGCCCTGGCTGTTCGTGGGCGGCAACCAGAACACGCCGCCCAACAGCGAACCGTTCCTGGGCGCGATCGACGAGTTGTGGATCTGCAACGAGGCCCTGTCGTCGTTCGAGTCGCACGGCGTTCGCGCCAAGCGGTCGGTCCAGCGGCGGGACCGCCAGGCCAAGGCGTGGACGCGCCCGCATCGCTATCGGCTTGACGTCGTGGTGCCGCCGACGAAGCGGCCGTGGGACGACGCACCGGTGTTGGTCTCGCTCAAGCCGTCACTGCTGGCCCGTGAGCTCGGATGGGCTGAGCGGGACCTGGCCTACGATTCGGTTCTCGTGGCCATGGTCACACCGGACGGCGGCGAACGGGTCTTGCCTCACAAGCTCGATTTCGAGCCGGGATTGTGGCGGATCTGTTGGTCAAGCCCCGTGCGGAGCGATCGGGAGCGGCGGTTCCGCGTCTACGTCGACCGCGAGCCGAGGCCCAACGCAGGCGTGCCGCCCGCCTTCGTCGGCGCTTGCGATGCCCTAACGTACGGTCGGGCGGGCGTGGTGGACCGGTTGGGGGCCGGGTTGTGGGCATGTCCGGCCATGACTGACTACGACGACGATGGTCGGCTCGACATGCTTTACAGTTGCGCGGACGTCCCGGTCGGGGGCACGTATTTGTTCAGGCGGACGGATTCAGGGCGCGATGGACCGCAGTTCAGGCTGGCGGGACGCTTGACCGGCCCGCATCGGCGGTTGTCCGTGTGCGACTGGAACGGCGACGGCAAACAGGACGTTCTGGTCTCGGGCGGATACTTCGACGACGTCCGGCACAACGGGTTCGACCGCTACGTGCCAATGTCGGTCAAGCGATACGTCAACCCCGTTCGGGCCTACATCTATCGGGCGGCCGACTGGGACGCCGACGGCGTGCTGGACCTGCTCGTGTCCTGCGGGGACTGGCGAGAATACGGCTGGGACCGCGGGTACAACGAGCGCGGCGAGTGGACGCGCGGGCCGCTGCACGGGTGGATCCGGTTCTATCGCAATCTGGGCACGGCGGCCGAGCCGCGCTTCGGCGCGGGGCATCGGCTGATGGCCGGTCACTGGCCCGTCGACGTGTTCGGTCGGCCCGGCGTGTGCGTGGTCGACTGGGACGGCGACGGGGACGACGACCTGCTGATCGGCGAGTTCCTCGATCGGATCTCGTTCTTCGAGAACGTCGGCACGCGGTCCAGGCCGCGGCTGGCGCCGGGCCGATTCCTTACCGTCGACGGACAAGTGCTCCGCATGGATCTGTGTATGATCATGCCGACGGTGTGCGACTTCGACGGCGATGGCGATCTCGACCTGATCGTCGGCGAGGAGGACGGCTACGTCGATCTGGTCGAGAACGTCGCCGGCAAGAGTCAGATGCCGCGGCTGAAAAAGCCCGTCTATTTGACGGGCGTCGACCTGCCGGTCAAGAGCGGCGGGCTGGCGGTGCCGGCTGCGGACGACTGGGACGGCGACGGCGACACGGACCTAGTCGTGGGCAACACGGCCGGTTATCTGGAGTTGTTCGTCAACGACGGGTCCGACAAACAGCCGCAGTTTCGCCGGGCGGGGTATCTGGCTGAGCCCGCCGGCACGATCCGTATCCAGGCCGGCTACAACGGCAGTGTTCAGGGGCCCTGCGAGACCAAGTGGGGCTATACCGTCCCGACCGTCGCCGATTGGGACGGCGACGGCAAGCTCGACGTGATCGCCAACGCGATCATCGGCCGACTGATCTGGTGGCGGCGGGTCAAGAACGATCTCGACACGCCGCTGGCGACCGGGCAGCCACTGCACGTGCGATGGAAATCCAAACCGCCCTATCCGAAGTGGAACTGGTGGCGTCCGGGCTACAAGGGGTTTGACTCGGCGGGTTGGGGTGCGGCGGCCAAGGACGAGCTCGTCACGCAGTGGCGGACGCGACCGCAAGTGGCCGACCTGAACGGCGATGGGTTGGCCGACCTGGTCAGCCTGGATCACGAGGGGTACCTGGCGGTCTACTACCGTTCGTCGGCGACGGGCCGACCGCTGCTGCCGGCCAACCGCGTCTTCGTCGACGAGAAGGGCCAGGCCCTGCGACTCAGCAAAGGCGAGGGCGGCCGCAGCGGGCGCGTCAAGATCTGCCTGGTCGACTGGGACCGCGACGGCGACCTCGACCTGCTCAAGAACACCACCAACGTCGCCTGGTACGAGAACGTGACCGACAAGGCCGATCGGACCGGCAAGATCCGCCTGGCCCGGCGCGGTGACCTGGTGAACCGTCGCCTGGCCGGCCACACGTCGAGTCCCGAGGCCGTCGACCTGAACCACGACGGCTGGCCCGACATTCTGCTCGGCGCCGAAGACGGCCGGCTGTACTGCATCCATCGTGCGTTTGTCGACGACCGACCCGGCTGCATCGGTCGGATCGTGACCGCGCCGCGATGATACAAAACAGGCCCGTAGCAATGGGCTGCGGGCCTGCGTGAAGCCGCGGTGAGTCGGATGGTCAGGTCCGGCGCCTTATCAGCACGAACAGCCCGAGCACACCGAGCATGACCGGGAGGATCGGCTCTGTGCCCATCCCGCATCTGAAGGAAGCGGTGACCTCGCGGTCGGCGTTGATGACGATCGTGATCAGGTGGTTCGAGTCGATCACGGCGTAGTTGGCGTCGCCCGGGTGGTTGGGGTCGAAGATCCGCCACTGTTTGAAGGTCCTGCCCGGCGCGGGGTCGCCCGTCAACGTGACAGCGGTGCCCAAGGGGTACTCGGGCAGCTCGGGATCGTCGGGCACGGGGTCGATCGCCACGTCGCCGTCCCGCGGGCCATCGAGGTTGACGTGCAGCTTGTGCTTCGGCACGAGCCAGACGCAGTCCGAGCCGGCGAATGGGGTGTCATCCACCAGGGCCCCCACGACGGTGAGGAGCACCTCCGAGCGCGGCGGCAGCACGCACAAGTCAAGGGCCTGGACGAGCTGTTGCGTGTCGAACTTGAGCGCCAGGTCCAGCCGGCCGTCGGCGCCGAGCTCGTGACAACCGCACGGCTCGCCTTCAAACGGGGTGGCCACGTCTTCAATGCTCACCTCGACCGGCGCCACGCCGACGTCGAGGCCGTTGCGAGTCAGTAGGATCGTGTTGGCGTCGATGGTCGATACGTCGAGGTCCTCGGTCCCGACGATGGCAACGGGCATCAGGCCGTCGCTGGTGCGGTTGAGTGGGTTCGGGCACGAGCCGGGCTTGATGTCGACGTGCACCGGCTCGTAAGGCAGCCCCGGCACCAAGTAGGCGTTGACGAATGCCTGGTCGTCCGTCGTGCCGGACACGTAGAGGAACCCCTCATAGACCAATCCCTTTCGGTAGCGAATGTCCGTCGCGCTGTCGTCGCCCTCACCGCCCCACAAGACGGTCCACAAGTGGTTCAGGCCAGTGTCATAGCCCAGCACCAGCGCATCGTTGTGGCCGCCCACGTCGGTCGAGCCCGCGACGTAGATCTTGCCGTCCACCAGATCGATGCCCAGCCCCTCATCATCGCCGAAACCGCCGTCGAAGATCGTGCTGTTGACGGGGCTCACGGACGTTCCGTTGTCGTGCAGGTTCAGCAGAAGCAGGTCACGACCGGTCGGATCACTGCTCTGGCCGATGTCCCCGGTCACGAAGATGCTGCTGCCGGACACCGCGACGTCAGCGCCGCACACGTTGCGCGTGGGATGGCTCCACAGGCACATCCACAGGCACGTGCCGTCCGTATCGTGTTTCGTGACTACAACCTGCGAGCTGCTCCCATTGGCGCAGAAAGCGCCAACCATATACAGGTGGTGACCCGACAGGACGAGTGAAGGACAGGCAGCGTTCATGCCGGCCCCGGAAACACCGTAGTGTTGATGCCACTGCTTGACGCCGTTCGGGTCGTACTTCTCGAGGTAGGCCCAGGTGTTGTCCTCGGCGCGCTCGGAACCTCCCACGACATACAAGTTGCCGGCCTCGTCGAGGACCAGGTCGCAGGCACGGTCATACCCGACGTAGCCGCCGTCTCCTGAGAACAACGTCCACCAGCCGGTAACGGCGGTCGCGTTGTAGGTCCCACTGCCCTTGGAGGTGTCGAGCCCACCGTTGACGTTGTATTTCTGGGTGATGGCGTCGTCCAGCCCGCCGGCGAGGTGGAGTTCGTCCCCGGCCACGGCCAGGTGGCGCCCGGGGACGTCCAGGCCCTGTATAGGCCAAGTCCGATCCCACACCGGGTCACCCGCGAGACTGCACTTGAACAGCAGCACTTCGATGTTGCCGCCACCCACTGGCCAGGTGCTTCCCGTTACATAGACAGCGCCGTCGTCCACAGCCAGGCCTCGCGCTTCGGCCGCGCCCAGGCTGCTGTAGGTTCTTGACCAGCAGAAGACGGGGGCGTCCGCCAGCGCTGGCTGCCATCCGAGAATCAGGATGGCAGCAGCGGCGACAAGCGCCGGTAGGCCCCGGCTTCTACCGAGCCGAGGGTCGACTGTGTTATCGTACTTAGATGTGTTCCTTGGCGTCCTTCTGGCGCACATGGATACCTCCTTCGGTCTGGGTAAGCCGCTGGTTTGGGGTTCATGCGTCCTCGGCCGCGAGGCCGTCGGGCAGGAACGGGCCGCGGCAAAGAATCTGGATTGACTGTGTGGTCGCTGCGGCCTTCGGCGCCGGCCCGCCAAGAGGATCGGGCCGCAGTAGGCAAGCGAAGCAACATAGGTCCGCTCAGGGACTGTGTGTGTCCGAGGACACATCCCTCCACTCCCGCTACTACCCCCTTGCTGGACATCATAGCTTACCGGCTTCCTGGAGCGACGCAAGCAGAATCCGCAGAATCGGGGCGCAAATAGACGACACGGAGGACCCAGACAGTCTGCTATTTTGCCCGTGCTCGATTTGCTGTCCATGACGTCTTCGTGCGCGATCCAGACGGATGCCTCGGTGGGATCGTGACGTCGACGGCACCTTGGTGTAGGGTCTTATGCCGATGGCGCTGGTAGAGCGCGTCATTGAGGCACGCGGGGTCGTGTCTGTGCCGTGGGTGCGCCTTCTGCGTCGGGGGAGACATCGGGACTCATGATGATGCGCGTCGAGCCGTCTGGCAATGCATCTTGCCCCGATCCGAGCCGCGACGGTAAGGGAGCGATCGACAGACACTCGCTCCCGGAGGGTCCCGGTTCGGATTGGGGGCGGTGGACGGCCTGGCCGATCGCTGCCTTGTTCCTGGTCCTGCCGGCGGTGTTGTTGGCGCCGGCGTGGCGGTTGTGGGGGCTGTCGGCGTTGGAGGACGGGCTGCTGTATTACCTGCCGCAGCGGATCTGGTTCGGCCAGGCGCTTGCGACGGGCAGGTGGCCGTTGTGGCATCACTTGGTCTACGGGGGGTTCCCGGCGTTTGCGGACCCGCAGATCGGCATGTACTACCCGTCGACGTGGTTGTTCGCGGTGCTGGACCCGCGGTGGGCGTACCCGCTGACGATCAGTCTACACCATTCGCTGGCGGCATGGCTGATGTATCGACTTTGCCGCGGTCTGGGCCGGACGCGACCGGCGGCGGTGATGGCGGGTGTGGCCTTCGCGCTTTGCGGGTTCATGCTGAGCCATCGCGAACACCTGACGATGCACCACGCGGCCGCCTGGACGCCGGGCGTGTTGTGGGCGTGGCACCGGTGGACGACGACGGGACGGGTCAAGCACTGGGCCGTCGGGGTGGTGATCGTTTCGGCGCAGCTCCTGGCCGGTCACATCCAGGTGACGCTGATGACGGGGGCGGTGGTGGTGGCGTACGTGATCTGGTCGGCGCCCCGGCAGAAGCGGGTCTGGTTGGGGTGCCTGGCGGGGTTCGCGGTGGCGGGGTTGATCTGCGCGGTGCAGATATTGCCGGCGTTACGACTGCTGGGCCACAGCGCGGAGCGACGGGAGCTGTACTATGTCGTGTACAACTCGATGCTGTGGCGGTCGCTGGCGCTGTTGGTCTTCCCGATGTTGTTGGGCCAGCGGACGCCCAACTTCTACCCCGTTCAGTGGGACGCCCCGTCGCATCAGTGCGAGCAGACGGCCTACGTGACACTGGTCGTCCTGGCGTTGACGGTGGGCGGCGGGGTCCTGTTGTGGCGGCGGAATCGGTGGGTCCGGTTCTGGGGGTGGGCGGGGCTGATCACGTTGGTGTTGGCGCTCGGCAAGAACGCGGGCATCTACGTCTTGGTGATGCTGATTCCGTTGTTCAACGTCTTGCACACGCCGGCACGATGGCTGCTGATCGTACACGTGGCGTTGATCGTCGTCGGCGCAGCCGGCGCGGATGCGCTGTTACGACGGGCGCACCCATCAACGCGAGCCGAGCGGGTCTGGCGACGGCGGGTTCCTCTCGGGCTGGCAGCGGCCGCGGGCGCGATCCTGCTCGTGTTCGCGCTGGCCGGGTGGGCAGGACTCGGACCGGCGGTGAGCATGACCAACCCCGCCGTGTGGTTGCCGTTAGTCCTGTTGGCCGTGACGGTCGTACTGCTGAGACGATTGTCCCGCCGACCCGGACGCGCTGGTGGCCTCGTGCTGATCGGGCTGGTCGTCGTTGACCTGGCCGCCGTCGCGCCGTTCCTGGATGTCTCGACGTGCGGGGTCGAGGCGATTACAGATTCACCGTCGGCCGATGCGCTCCGGCGCTCGGGATTCGACAACGCCACCGACCGCGTGTGGGTCATCCCCGGTGACGCCTATCGGTCGCCGCGGCAATGCCTGATGCCCGACACCAACCTACTCGACGGCGTGGCCACACTGAACGGCTACGGTCCGATGCTGCCGACCGAACTGAAGGACCTGTTCGGCTTCCGCCCCTTCGGTGTGACCGAGCAGGCGGGCGAGTGGGTGTCCCGGGCAGAACGGTTGGCCCGGCTGGGGGTGAGCCACGTGATCGTCCGTGATGACAAGATCTCGCCGGCGGCCCTGGCCGACGGATGGGCGTTGATTGCGACCGTGGCGAGGGACGTTCGAATCTACCGGAATCGGCATCCGGCTGGGTTGTGGTACACAGCCGGACGCTATCGATGGTGTGCCGACACGGCTGAGGCCGTCGCGGTGCTTCGGGAAAAGGACGCTGAGTCCGCGCCTGACCGGGAGGTCCTCCTGACCGGCGGGACGCAGCCGGATCAGACCTTGGGACCCGGCCGGGTCCTGTCGGCGAACATCGAGGGGGATACGGCCCGATTCGAGGTGGCATCGGATCGGGGCACGATGTTGGTCTGGCTGAACCGCTGGTACCCCGGTTGGCGGGCCAGGGTTGGCGACACTCCGGCGACGATCTACCGGGCGGACGTTCTGGGCCAGGCCGTCGTCGTCCCGCCAGGCAGGCATCGGATCGTGTTTGAGTTTGCGCCTGCGGTGTTACAATGGTCGATCGTCCTGTCGATCGCGGGGCTGCTCGTCGTCGGTGTCCTGGTGTTCCAGCGCCGGTTCGATCGGACAGACGCTGGCGGGGTCCCAAGCCCCGGCCCCGTCTGATTTTCTGACAGGATTGGGCCGGGGGTGTCGTCCATCTAACTGATAAGCAGGCAGAACCTGCCCGTCGGTTCGGAGTATAACAGGTGTGGCCGTAGGCCATGGATAGGACGGAGAACGAGAGCTATGCATGCCAAATCATCTAAGAAATGGCGGATCTTGAGCGGGATGTTGGTGGTAGCGGTTGCCTCGGGCGCCGTGCTGATGGGCTGGCAGCCGGCTGCGAGGGCGGCGTCGAAGGAGCAACCGGCGACGGGACCCACCGAGAAGGAGATCGCGAGTGTCGAGGCGATCAGTTCGGTGTTTCGCAAGGTGGCCCAGCAGGTGACGCCCGCGGTGGTGCACATCCAGGCGTTCAGCGGCGGCGTCAAGGGCGACAAGAAGTCGGATGATGACGAGGGCGCCGAATCGCTTGAGGATGCGCTTCGCAAGTTCTTCCAGGATCACGGTGGGCTGCGCGGGTTCAAGCTTCCCGACCACTTGCAGAGGCGCCCTCGTGACATGCCTCGCCGGCCGGGCTTCGTCCCTCGTGCGCTGGGCAGCGGTATGATCGTCGACGCCAAGAACGGCTATGTCCTGACGAACAACCACGTGGTCAAGCACGCCACTGCCGAGACCGTCACCGTCTTCACGTCCGACAGGCGGCGATTCTCTGTGGAGTGGGTCCGCAGGGACGAGATGTCGGAGGTGGCCGTGCTCAAGCTCAAATCCCCCAAGGATCTGCACGAAGTGGCGCTGGGCGACAGCGACAAGGTCGAGGTGGGTGATTTGGTGCTGGCGGTCGGCAGCCCGTTTGGGCAGAAGCTGCGTAACACGGTGACGTTCGGCATCGTCTCGGCCAAAGGTCGCAGCGACCTGCTGGACTTGGACTACGAGGATTTCATCCAGACCGACGCGGCCATCAACCCGGGTAACAGCGGCGGGCCGCTGGTCAATCTGCGGGGGGAAGTGATCGGCATCAATACGGCGATCGCTTCGGCCACGACGCCATTTGCATTCTCGGCGGCCCAGAACGCAGGCGTCGGCTTCACGATGCCCTCGAATCTGGCCAAGTGGGTGATGACCCAGTTGATCGAGCACAAGGAGGTGGTTCGAGGCTATCTGGGGGTCGTCATCCAGAGCCTGTCGGATCAGCCGGGCATGGCCAGGACCTTCGGATTGGAGGAAGATAAGGGCGTGGTGGTGAGCGAGATCCGAGGCGCCCCGGCGCGGAAGGCCGGCATGAAGCTTGACGACGTCATCCTCGCCATCGACGGCAAGGAGGTCATCAACACCACGGATCTCCAGGACCGTGTGGCCAGGATCAGGCCTCAGACGACCGCCAAATTCAAGATCTGGCGCGACGGCAAGGCCATCGACCTCGACGTGACCATCGGCAAACAGCCGGAGGGCTTCCGTACACGAGAGGTCAGCGGGCATCGTAGGGTGCTACCGGAGGAGGTCGAGGGCGGCAAGATCGAGACGCTCGGTATCACCGTCGAGCCGCTGACTGAGACCAACGGCAGGCAGTACGGCTGGAAGGGCAAAGAAGGCGGCTTGCTGATCACCGACGTCGAGCCCCGCGACGAGGCGGACAGGCTTGGCCTGGAGCCGGGCGACCTGATCCTGAAGGTCCAGAAAAAGGAAGTCAACTCGGTCGAGGCGCTTCGGAAGATGACCGACAAGAAGGCGTTGTCCAAGGGGATCCGCATCTACACGAAGAGCTGGCGGAGGAGGGCCGGGGGGTACTTGTATCTGCAAAACTGGTAGTGGCGTGATCCTGGCCGTCAGAGAGAACGCAGGGCCCTCGAGCTGCGCGGCACCTCGTCGCAGTGGGCGTCACTGCCGCGTCGCGAGCCAATCGCGGAGGTACTGCTTGGGGTCGTCGGCGCCGGCGGACGCGGTGAAGACGCGGATCGCGGCGGGGAGGTCCTGCCCAAGGGCGTCGTAGACGGCCTGAAACAGGTCAAGATCGAGGTTATACCGCCGGTGGATCATGACGAGGGCGTTGTCGAACTCGAGCGCCGTCAGGCCGGCGTAGCGCTCTGGATCGTGGAATTCCGGCAGGTAGTCGTCCCGAAACCGCTGCTTGAATTCGTCGAAGACCTCCTCGCGCCGGGCGATCTTCTGATCGCTGGTCAGGTCCTGCCGGCCATACAAGGCCTCAAGGGCCGCGTACAGTTCGTACCAGAACCGATTGTATAGATCGGTATCCTGCCATCGCTTCAACGCGAACGCCAACACCCCATTGTCCTGACCGAATCTGTCGGCCAGGTACGCCAGCGTGCCCGTTCGCCCGACGAAGGTGGCCAGGCTCTCGTTGAAGACGCTGTTGCCGGGCTTGTAGGCGGTATTGTGGGTGAACTCGTGGATGACCAGGTCGGCCAGGTCAATCACGTCGCGGTCGAGGGCGGCCCTGAACAGAGGATCGGGGAACCATCCGAGCGTGCTGTAGCCGGCCGGCGGATACAGGTACACGTCCCATCCGTTTGCCTCGAGCCACCGGCCGTAGGAGTGGGCCTGGCATTCGTCAAAGAAGCCGATGTACTCCAAGGTCCCCACAATGGGGAACGTCCAAACGTGCGGTTCAAACCGGTCCTTACGGCAGGCCGACACGTTATACAGGACATCACCCTCCCCGCTGTCATGGTACGTCAGATACGAATCGCCGCCGTTCAATCCCAACACGTCGACCGCATAGCTCCGTACGTCGAGGACGTACCGAAGTTTGGTTTCGGCATTGAGATCGAGACCGCCTGCGGCGAGCACGTCCGTGATGGGGGAGCTGTTGAACAGAACCGCCAGCTCGCCCATCCCGAGGTCGATCACGTACGGCACCCAGCATCCCGAACCGGCCGCGAGCAACATGGCCCCAAGCGCCAACCAGACCAGCGAGCGGCGAATGGACGAAAACGAGGATACATGGGAACCGTCTGCCACGCGGGGGCTCCTCGGCCCGCCGGATCGGAACGATGCGGTGGGTGGTCGTGCGTGGTCGCGTAGAGGGTCCACGGCAGGAAGAGCCCGGCCCGCCAAGCCTGCCGGCCCGCCAAGCCCAACTATAACGGCCGAGAAGGTACGAATCAAACGACCGGGGCGTGTGCGCCCGCAACCGGGGGTACCGCAAGTGCCCGTGTGGAGACGCGTGGCCCCGGGAACACGGCCACAGGTTGATCGGCGGCGCTGGAGCGAATAGGCTTGGCGAGGACGTGAACCGCTGCCGTCGAGCCGTTTCGTGAGGTCGCCTACCATGATCGTCTACCCGCTGGCGTTGGCGCCCATCCTGCTGCCAAAGATTTGGGGCGGTCGGAGCCTAGAGCGCCTGTTCGGGCGGGCGCTGCCCGAGGGTAGCAGGATCGGGGAGTCGTGGGAGATCACCGACCTGCCGGAGGGCGTGTCCAACGTGGCGGTCGGGCCCGAGGCGGGTCGTTCGCTTCACGAGCTGGTCGAGCGGTGGGGCGAGCGGCTGGTCGGGTCGGTTCCGCTGGTGGACGGACGGTTCGGGCTGCTGATCAAGTTCCTCGACGCCGAAGACGTGCTCAGCGTACAGGTCCACCCGGACGAGGAGGCCTGTCGGCAGATTGGCGGCGACGCGCGCGTCAAGCACGAGGCGTGGTATATCATCGAGGCGCGTGGGGACGCGGCCATCTACGCCGGGCTCAAGTCCGGCGTGACGCGCGATCAGTTTGCCGTCGCCGTTACGGACGGCACGGTCGACCGGATGCTGGAGCGGATCACCGTCCGGTCGGGGGACTGCTACTACTTGCCCAGCGGGACGGTGCACGCGCTGGGCGCGGGCGTGGTCGTCGCCGAGGTCCAGACCCCCTCGGACACCACGTACCGCGTGTTCGACTGGAATCGATTGGGCGATGACGGCAAGCCGCGCGACCTGCACGTCGAGCAGGCCATGGTGTGCATCCACTTCGGCGAGCCGCCGCCGGTCCAGCAGCCCCGCCGGCACGCG
>CAYOGX010000004.1:0-20689 GCA_964403235.1 uncultured Planctomycetales bacterium
CAAGGCCTACAGCGAGTTCGCCCAGATGCTCGAGGCCGAATCGCTCGACGCCGTCTTCATCTGCACCCCACCGTTCGCCCACGGTGACATCGAGGCCGCCTGCATCGACGCCGGCCTACCGATGTTCATCGAGAAGCCGCTGGCCACGAATATGGCGACGGCGCGCAAGATCGAAAACGCGGTCAACGCCAAGGGCCTGATCACCGCCGTGGGCTATCACTGGCGGTACCAGGGCGCGACGGTGATGGCCCGCGAGCTGTTGGCCGATCAGCGGGTGGCCTTCGTCGAGGGCGTCTGGTACGGCGGCATGCCCGGCGTGTACTGGTGGCGGCAGATGGCCCTGAGCGGCGGGCAGATGGTCGAGCAGTGCACGCACATCGTCGACCTGGCCCGCTACCTGGTCGGCGAGATCCAGTCGGTCGCCGCCTACGGCGCCAAGGGCATCATGGCCAAGAAGGTCGAGAAGCACGACGTCTGGGACAGCCAACTGTCCGCGGTTCGGTTCGACAACGGCGTTGTAGGCCACCTATCGACGAGCAACGCGCTGTCGATCGACGGCAGGGCGGGCCTGACCCTTTACTGCCCCGAGCTCAAGCTCGACGTTACCGGCGCGCTGTCGCTGACCCGACCGGGCGAACAGACAACCCATACGGACGGCCCCGGCTGGCGGAACCCCAACAACGCCGAGGACGACGCGTTCCTCAAGGCCGTGACCACCGGTGACCGCAGCGGAATCTTCAGCGACTACACCGACGCCATGAAAACCCTTGCTGTGTCACTTGCAATCAACAAGAGCTGCGAAACCGGCCAGCCCGTGACCGTGGCGGACGTCTAACCGCCCCGTACCCGCAAGCAGCCGGTCGAAACGAAGACGTCACGACACGCCCAAGGCTGCATGGGGAGACGAAACGTGCCTGACCTTCGTGTCCCATTGAAGAAACCTGTCCCCGACGCCAACGCGTTCCTCGACGCGGTTATGGGGCGAGCGGCGCCGGATCGGCCGCCGCTTGTCGAGTACATCGTCGACGAGGTGGTCATGCGACCGGTGCTCGAGCTCGCCGGTCAGGCGTGGGTGCCGCTGCGGCAGGACGATCTGGCCGGGCAGAAGACGTACTGGGACAACTTCATCGCGTTCTGGTATCGGTGTGGTTACGACTTCGTTCGGCTCGAGCTGGCCATGCCGTTTCCGGCTGAAGGGCGCGTCGGCGTGGACCCGGCCGAGCAGGCCGGCGGGCAGATGCGACACTGGCTGGAGACGGACAGCGGCCCGATCGGCAACTGGGACGATTTCGAGCGGTATCCCTGGCCCGAGCCCGACGACGTCGACCTGTTCCCGCTGGAGTACATCTGCGAACGCATGCCGGACGGCATGGGGCTGATCTCGTGCCACGGTGCGGGCATCCTGGAGCACGTGACGCGGCTGCTGGGGTACGTCGGGCTGTGCACGGCCCTGTATGACGCGCCTGATCTGGTGCGGGCCGTCGTCGATCGCGTCGGCGGACTGATCGAGGGCTATCACCGGCGGTTGCTGCGGCTTGATCGGCTGGTCGCCATCTTCCAGGGCGACGACATGGGGTTCCGCACGGGTACGCTGATCTCGCCGGACCACATGCGGCAGTATTTCCTGCCGTGGCACAAACGGTTCGCGCAGGTCGCGCACGGGGCGGGGCGCCCCTACTTCCTGCACGCCTGTGGGAACCTTGAAGCCATCATGGACGACCTGATCGACGACGTCGGCATCGACGCCAAGCACAGCTTCGAGGACGCCATCGTCCCGGTGGCCGAGATGAAACGGCGGTACGGCGGTCGGATCGGCATCCTGGGCGGCGTGGACGTGGACGTGCTCGGCCGCGCAACGCCCGACCAGGTCCGCAGCACCGTCCGCGAGGTCATCGACGCCTGCGCCCCTGGCGGCCGCTACGCCACGGGGAGCGGCAATTCCATCCCCAGCTACATCCCGGTGGAGAACTTCCTGACCATGCTCGACGAGGCCCTGACCTGAGCGGAGAGGTCAACGCGAAGCGCCGGCTTGCACGAGACGGCCGACGGTTCATAATGGCCAGACGTGGTGCCATTCCCCCCGGAGGCACAGCCATGGTCCAGGTGATGCTGGCTGTCACTATCGCACTGCTGCTTGTCGCGATCGTTTTGCTGGTGCTCGTGCTACGGCGAGGCTCGGGTCGTGATTCGGTCCAGCTTACGTCTTCGCTGACGACGCTCGAGAAGGGACAGGAACGTACGGAGCGTACGGTCCGCGAGGAGATCGCGCGGAACCGCGAGGAGGTCGGATCGCAGGCGAAGCAACTTCGAGAGGAAGTGGGCGGCCGGATGACCGTCTTGACCCAGAGCAATGAGCAGAAGCTGGAGGCAATGCGGCAGATCGTCGAGAAGAAGCTGTCCGATTTGCAGGCGGACAACGCCAAGAAGCTCGAAGAGATGCGCAAGACCGTGGACGAGAAGCTGCAGGAGACCCTAAACAAGCGACTCACCGAATCGTTCAAGTTCGTCAGCGAGCGCCTGGAGCAAGTGCATCAGGGCTTGGGCGACATGCAGACCCTCGCGTCCGGCGTCGGTGATCTCAAGAAGGTTCTGACGAACGTGAAGGCCCGCGGGACCTGGGGTGAGATCCAACTGGGGAACCTGCTCGAGCAGATCCTGGTCCCCGAGCAGTACGCCCAGAACGTCGCCACCAAGGAAGGGAGCAACGAGCGGGTGGAGTTCGCCATCAAGCTGCCCGGCAAGGACGAGACGGACGACCGACCGGTATGGCTGCCGATCGACGCGAAGTTCCCGATGGAGGACTACCAGCGTCTCGTGGCGGCCTCGGAACAGGCCGACGTGGAAGGCGTGGAGGCGGCGGGGCGACAGCTCGAAGTCCGCGTCAAGGCGTCGGCCAAGGACATTCGCGACAAGTACCTCAGTCCGCCGAACACCACGGACTTTGGCATCATGTTTCTGCCCTCCGAGGGCCTTTACGCCGAGGCCCTGCGCAGACCCGGGTTGGTGGAGCAACTCCAGCGAGACTACCGAGTCAGCGTGGCCGGTCCGACGACGCTCGCGGCCCTGCTCAACAGCCTTCAGATGGGGTTCCGAACGCTCGCCATCCAGAAGCGGTCTAGCGAGGTCTGGACCGTTCTGGCCGCAGTCAAGACGGAGTTCGGGAAGTTCGGCGAGGTCATCGGCAAGGTTCAGAAGAAGCTCCACGAGGCCAGCGGGGTGATCGACAGGGCCCAAGTACGGACGCGCGCCATCGACCGGAAGCTCCGCGACGTTCAGGAATTGCCGGCGGCTGATGCACAACAGCTCCTGGACGACGCCGGTTCATCCCTCTCACAGGACGTTGAGGACGACCCCGAGACCTGACCGAGCCGCACCGTTCGCGCGATCCCCAACACGGACGAACAGGCGCGTCATGTGATTTGCATATCGGCGCCGATCGATCGCATCAAATCGACGTATTGCGGGAAGGTGACGTTGATGGCCTCGGCGGTGTCGATGGTGACCGGCTCGCTGCCGGCCAGGCCCGCCAACGACAACGCCATCACCACGCGGTGGTCGTCCTGTCCGCTGACGCGCCCTCCTTTCAGCTTGGATTCCTGAACGATCAGGCCGTCGGGCAACTCCTTGCACCGCGCGCCGAGCTTGCCCAGTTCGGTGGCCATCACGTGGATCCGGTCGGTCTCCTTGAGGCGGGCCTGCGGCACGTTGATGAGTCGCGTCGTGCCGCGGGCGAAGCAACCGACGACGGCCATGGCGGGCAGCGCGTCGGGCGTGGCGTTCAGGTCGATCTCGATGCCCTTCAGGTCGCCGCGGGCCACGCGGATGCCGTCGGATGCGATCTCGGTCGTCGCGCCCATTGCGCGGAGGTAGTCGACGACGGCCTTGTCGCCCTGCGGGTCGTTCATGTCCAGCCCCACCAGCGTCACGTCGGCATCGGCGATGGCGGCGGCGCATAGGAAGAACGTCGCCGACGAGAAGTCCGCCGGGATCCGCCGCTCGAATCCGCCGTAACGCTGGCCCCCCTTGATGCCAAACCACTCGAGCGCCCGGCGCTCGTAGGCGATGCCCTGCGCGTCGAGCCAACCGAGCGTCAGGTGGACGTAGGGGGCCTCGTTGAGGACCGTGACGGTGATCTCGGTGTCGCGCTCGGCCAACGGGCAGTTGATCAGCAGGCTGGAGAGGAACTGGCTGGTGACGGCCTCGATCGTCGTCTGCCCGCCGACCATTCGTGGCCCGATGACGACGGGGGCGCAGCCGTTGCTGCGCGTGCTGCGGGCGTGGGCGCCCAGCCGTTCCAGTGCCGCCAGTAGCGGACCGATGGGGCGACGGCGGATCTGCTCGTCGCCGGTGAAGACCGCCAACCCCTCGGGCAACAGCGCAGCCGACGAGACCGCCATCCGCAGCGTCGTACCGCTGTTGGACACGTTGACGACGTCATGTGGCGTCCGCGGCCGACCCGCCACCCCTCGGACCCGCCACGCGTCCGACCCGGTCGTGTCGATCTCGGCACCGAGCGCGCGGTAACACGCCACGGCCGCACGGGTATCCTGCGAATCCAGCGGCGCCCTGATCGTCGATTCTCCCTCGGCCAGCGACGCGATCGCTGCCGCCCGGATGGTGTGCGACTTGCTCCCGGGCACGGCGACCTGCCCCCGTAGCCTAGACGGGCGGACTGACAGCCTCATGGTCGTCATCTCCGAAGACAACGTGCCCTACTCATCGGCCGAGTTGATATGATCGGCCGATCCGAGTTGAAACGACTGATCGAAGGCGACCTCAAAATCGTAGACGTCTTGGAAGTCCTCGAGCTTGTCCTGTGGTTCCTTCCGCAGGAAACCGTTCTCGACGAGGGCGAAGACGATCCGCCCGAAATCGGTCGTCTCCGTGATGTTCCATCCCTTCAAGACGGTCCTGGCCAGCAGCCCCCACCGTCGCAGCGCCAGCTCACGCAGCCCCCAGCAGAGCTCCTGCCCGGTGACGTGTCGGTTGATGGCGTCCGGACCACCTCGCTCCTTCAGATACCGCGTCATCTGCTCGTCGAGCTCGCCCGCCTGATACATCCGCTCCAGCTCAGCCAGGTCGAGATCGCGTTCTTGCATCAGCTTGTAGATGCGACGCTCGATGGCGTCTTCCTGGCCGTGAACGGTCTCGACGGTGTAACCGAGCCCCTCGCGCATGAACTGGTAGGCCTCCATCGGGTACCGGCCCACCTCGGCGATGACTTGCTCGATTGTCTTTTTCGGTTCTCGGGTCATGGCCGTCACGGGTCCTCAACCGGGTCGACGCGGGCGATCGGTCGCGCCGGTCCGCCTAGCGCGAGTTCGGCTGCTGGTTCGACGCATCTCGATTCTCACCGCCGCCCTTACGAGGCCGCCGTCGCCGCCGCCGCCGCCGTGACCGGGGCTTGCCGTCGGGCTGCGCCGCGTCGGCCTTGCCTTGTTCAGACGCGGATGGCTGCGGTTTCGGGCGATCCGCCGCCGTCTCAGCGCCAGCCGCCTCGGGGTCCTGGCTCACGGCGTCCGCCGCATCGGCCCCCGCGTCGGAGGCCGCTATCGAGTCCGCATCGCGCACCACCTCTTGGTCCTTCTGGGCGGATGCGGGCTGTGCGTCAGGTTCGGCTGGCCTGTCCGACCCCTCCGTCAACGGCTGCCGTCGGCGGCGCCGTCGCGGGCGACGGGGCTGATCGCGCGTCTCGGCCGCGTCCCGGGGCTGGCTCCCGCGATCGGCCCGCTCCCGCGCGGATTCGGGCGGCTTGGCGGGGCGCTCCGGCGGCTTGTCCGCGAGAACCTCGATCTCCTCGAACGGAAAGGTCACCCGGCGTTCGTCCTCCAACGCCACCGTCACAAGCTGCGTAATGGTTTGGCGATCGACCACCCTGCCCTCGCCCTCGGCGGTGCGAACCCAGGTGTTGCTACGGGGCAGCCGCTTGTACAGATCCTCGTAGACCTCATGCTCATAGCGTAGGCAGCATCGCAGCCGGCCGCAACGCCCCGAAACTTTCGACGGGTCCAGCGTGGCCTTCTGCATCTTGGCCATCTTCATGCTCACGGGCCGCAGCGTCTTGAGGAAGTTCTTGCAGCAGCACTCGCGCCCGCAGATCTCGAAATCGGCCACCAGCCGCGCCTCGTCGCGCGCACCCACCTGACGCATCTCGATCCGCGTCTGGTACTCCCGGGCCAGGTCCCGCACGAGCTGACGGAAATCCACACGCCCGTCCGACATGAAGTAGAAGATCACCCGCTCGCCGCCGAACAGGTGCTCGCAGGTAATCAGCTTCATGGGAAGCTGATGCTTCTCCAGGAGATCCTGGCAGAACGCCAGCTCCTCGACCGCGCCGGTATTGATGTGTCGTTCTTCGCTGAGGTCCTGCTCGGAAGCGACGCGGAGCACGCGCCCGCCACGCCGCTGGAGATATTCTGGGCCGCTCTGTTCTACGTAGCGCCGAATCGTTTCGGGCTCGATGCACTGGCCCGGGAGATGGGTCGAGGTCAGGGGCACGTGCTCGCCGATCTCGATTCCTCGTTCGGTCTGGAGCACCAGCTTGCTGCCGGGCTCGAAGGTGATCTTCTTGGAGCAGGTGAACTCGCCGACGAAGCCCAACAGCCCGTAGCGCGCGATGATGCGCGGGCGGTCGTCACGGTCGCGGACCACCGGGCGCTCGGCGCGGTCGTTGGACGCCTCGGTGGATTCCGGTGCGCCTGCCTCGTGTGGTTCCGAGGCAGACGACGCCGGCTCGGGCGACGCCGCCTCGGCCGGTGCCCCTTCGGGCGGGTTCGTCTCAGGTGTCGGCGCCTCACTTGGTGGGTCCTGATCCGTCATCGAATCTCCTCCCGCGTGGCTTGACCCGTGCGGCGGGCCGGACCCGCTTCGTGCCTCAGCAGCCGAATGGCGAGGGTCTCCAGCGCCAGCGGTACGTTCGCGTTGTTGGCAATGTCCGTTTCGGTGCGGTAGATGTCGCGGATGGCCTCGGCCGCCGCCTCAGGCGCGAGGCGATGGGCCATCCGTTCGGGCAGATCGGCTTGGTCGGCGTTGATGACCCGATCCGACCGGCCGCAACCGACCTGCAGCGCGTCGCGATACAGGCACGACGTCAGGGACAACAACTCCATCAGGCCTCGGCGCGTGGGCTCGGTGGTTGGCGCCTCGTTGACCTTCTCGATCCTACCGGCCTCGACCATCTCCTCGACGTATTTGTCCGCCAGTTTCGAGGCGTCGTCCTGTACGCAGGCGGC
Organism: uncultured Planctomycetales bacterium; assembly: GCA_964403235.1. Lineage (GTDB taxonomy): Bacteria > Planctomycetota > Phycisphaerae > UBA1845 > JAFGLZ01 > JAFGLZ01. The sequence goes on from CAYOGX010000004.1 coordinate 7,233, forward strand.
GAACCCGGTCGGCCCCAAGTCACGCAGGTTGGCGACGGCCTGGTTCAGGCGGCTCTTGACCTCGAGCAGTCCCGCGCTGGCCTGTCGCAGGGCGACGCCCAGCCGCCCATTACAATAGCCCGCCAGGAACCGGACCTGCTCGGCAGGCAGATCGGGCAGATGGTCTCGCAGTCGTTCGGCCACGAACTCGCTCGGCAGCGCGACGAACGGCACGGGTTGACAGCGCGATCGCGTCGTGGGCAACAGACGATCAAGCGAGCGCGCCAGCAAGATGAGGAAGGCCGTCCCCGGCGGCTCCTCGAGCGTCTTGAGCAGGGCGTTCTGGGCCGAGACGCTCATCTGGTCGCTGTTGAGCACCACGAACACGCGCGCCCGACCGCGGGCGGGTCGGTCGGCGACACGGTCGATCACGAAGTGTCGCACGACGTCGACGCCGAGATCGATGGCCTTGCGGCTGCGGACCTCCGGGGCCGGGTGGTAGCGGTTCAGCTCCTTGTAGACGACCTGCATGTCCGGATGGGTTCCCGCCGTCGTCAGCTTGCAGTCGTCGCAGACATCGCAGGCGTCTTGCCAGACGAGGTCCATGTCGCCCGCCAGCTCGGGGGCGGGCTCGGCCGTCGTCGGTTCGGCGCACAGCAGCAATTGGGCGAACCGCATGGCCAGCGTTCGTTTGCCCACGCCCTCGGGGCCGTGGAAGACGTACGCGTGCGGCAGCCGCTCGCTCCTGATCGCCCGTTGCACGATGCGGTGGGCGCGGGCCTGATGTCTCACGTCAAAAATCGGCATGGCTCAAGGCCTCGATCACCCCGTCGAAGACCTCGTCGAGCGATCCGCTCGCGTCGACGATCACGACGGGTCTCGGGTAGACCTCGGGCAGCTCGCGAAACCGTTCTCGCACACGACGGTGAAACGCCAGCGGGCGCGCCTCCATGGCGTCCGCGACAGCATCGCCGTCTTGCCCGGCCGCCGCCGGCCGTCGTCGGGTCCGTTCCAGGCCGGTCTCCGCCGGCAGGTCGAGCACGCAGGTAACGTCAGGCCACACCTCGCCAACCGCCACCTCGCCAAGTCGGATCACCTGCTCGACGTCGTCACCGGCGGCGCCTTGATACGCGCACGTCGACGAGATGAACCGGTCGCACAGAACGGTCTGTCCGGCCGCCAGCGCCGGCGCGATCACCTCCGACACCAACTGGGCCCGCGACGCCATGAACAGCAGCGTCTCGCAACGAACGTCCATCTGGTCAAGGTGCTTGCTGAGTAACACGTTTCGTATCCGTTCGCCGATCGGCGTCCCGCCCGGGTCGCGCGTTCGGACCACGCGCTCGCCCGCGGCCGTCAGCGTCTCGGCCAGGCGGGCCAACTGCGTCGTCTTGCCGCACCCGTCGGGGCCGTCTAAGACGACGAATTTGCCGCGCAGCTTTTTCAGCAGGTCGTTATCCAATTCCAGCCTCGCATTCAGTGACACACATCGTTGATCGGGCCTGCGCCATCGCCTCAGCTGCTTGGTAGCTCGATCGGACGAACGGGCCCGACACCACGAACGCAAACCCAAGCTCGCGGGCGTGTTCGGCGACGGCGTCGAATTCGTCCGGCCGCCAGTAGCGCTCGACCGGCCAGTGATCCGGCGTCGGTTGCAGGTATTGCCCGATCGTCACGATGTCACAGCCCACGTCCCGCAGATCTGCCAGCGTCGCATCAACCTCGGCCCGCTCCTCGCCCAGTCCCAAGGGCAGGCCGCTCTTGGTCAGCATCGACGGGCGTGTCCGCTTGACGGTCCGCAGGACCGTCAGCGACCGGCCGTAATTGGCCTGCGGGCGGATCCGCGGCGTGAGGCGCTCGATGGTCTCGATGTTGTGACCATACACCGATGGTCCGCTCGCACAGAGGCGGTCGATGCAGTCGGGACGGGCATGCATGTCCGGGGGCAAGACCTCGACCGTCGCGTCGGTCAGGCGTTCTCGTACGGCCCGGACGGACGCGGCGAAATGACCGGCGCCTTCGTCGGGCAGGTCGTCGCGCGTCACGGAGGTGATCACGACGTGCCGGGCGCCCAGCGCCGCGGCGGCTTCCGCCAGACGTCGCGGTTCGTCGGAGTCGAGTGGTTCCGCCCGGCCATGACCCACCGCACAGAACGCGCACTGCCGCGTGCACGTCCTGCCCATGATCATGAACGTCACGACGCGGTGCGACCAGCAGTCGTTGCGGTTGGGGCAGCGCGCTTCCTCGCACACCGTGGCCAGACCGGCCGCCGCCACCGATCGGGCCGTCTCGGTCAGCACGCCGCCCGGCGGCAACCGCTTCTTGAGCCACGCCGGCAGCCGGCGGACCGGGCGATGGGGTGCCTCGTTACGGGTCAAACGTCGATGTCCAACGCGCTGCGATGCCATCAGTCCGTCACAGTGAATGCAGCGGCACGCCGAAGAGGGCGTCGGCCGCCTCGGCCACGGGTTCCGCCAACGACGGATGCGCATGGATCGTCTCGGCGATCTGGTGCACCGTTGCGTCCGCCTTCATCACCACGGCCACTTCATGGATGACCTCGGCCGCCCGGAACCCGACGATCGTCGCGCCAACGACGCGATGCGTGCCGGCCTCGGCCAGCAGCTTGCAGAACCCGTTCGGCTCGCCGAACGCCTGCGCCGCCCCGCTGGCCTGGTAACGAAACCGGCCCGCCTGAACCTCCATCCCCGCCGATCGGGCCTGGTCTTCGGTCGTCCCCACCTGGGCCACCTCGGGATGCGAGAAGACCACCGTCGGCACGACACGGTAATCTTCCACCATCGGCCGACCCATGATGTTGCTCGCCGCCACCGTCCCTTGTCGATAGGCGACGTGAGCGTACGGGCCGCGGCCGGTGACGTCGCCGACTGCATAGACCCCCGGCACGCTCGTCGCGCAGCCCTCGTCGATCTCGACGAACCGCCCGTCATGCCGGACGCCGACCTCATCAAGCCCCAACCCGTCGATCTGCGTCCGCCGCCCCACCGCGACAAGGACCGCGGCCGTCTCGACCGTCTGGCCGTCGCTCAACTGGCTGACCACGCGATCGCCGCGGCGTTCGACGCCGTCGATCTTGGTCTTGCAGTGGAGGGTGACCCGTCGTTTCTTCAACGAGCGGGCGACCTCTTTGCCCGCCTCGGGATCGACCGTCGGCAGGACCCGGTCCAGGACCTCGACGAGGGTTACGCGCGAGCCCAGCTCGGCCAGCATCGTCGCGGTCTCCACGCCGTTCGGGCCCGCGCCGATGATGAGGATCGATTCGGGCAGCTCCCGCATGGCCAGCACGTGATCGGTGTCCAGGATCTGCCGACCATCGGGGTCGATCCCCGGTAGCGACGCCGCTACGGTGCCGGGGGCCAGGATGATGTTCCGCGCATTGATCCGCAACACACCGTCGGCCGAATCGACCCCGACGGTGTTTGCGTCGATCAAGCGCCCGCGCCCGGTGATGACGTCCACGCCGCGCTGCTTGAGTAGGGTGCTGAGTCCCTTGGTCAAGCGCTCGACGATCTTGTCCTTGTAGGCGACAGCCTGTGCGAAATCGAAGCCGACCCCGTCGACGTGGATGCCCATCGCGCCGGCGTCTTTCAGATCGGCGTACAGCTTCGAGACGTGCAGCAGGGCCTTGGTCGGGATGCAGCCGGTGTTGAGGCACACGCCACCGACGGCCCGTTGCTCGATCAACGTGGCCCGCCCGCCCATCGCGGCGATCCGCAAGGCCCCGACGTACCCGCCGGGACCCGCACCAATGATGGCGGCGTCACAGGGAGGCTGCGACACGGTCTGGTCCTCTCATCTCGGGCGCAACAGATTCACCGCGGCCGATGCCACGTCAGTCTCGCCGTCGCCATCGCGGCGGCGATGGCCATGGGAAAAAGCGCCACCGGTCGTTCCGGTGGACACGAGGCCTGACGGGACACCCGTTAACCGCGATCGTCAAGACAGGTGGCCAGGCCCGGTCGCCATGGGCCCGCCGGCCGAACAACGAGCCGACGAACCCCGCAACCCACCAGACCAGGACCACAATGGAATGCGTCTGTTGCATACCCATAGGTTACCATCTCACGCGCCGAGACAAAAGGCGATTTCGCGTCGGATCGCCGCCGACGGGATTTGCCAGTCCGTCGCACGCGTCGTACCATCATGAATGAGCCGAGGAGGTCCGCCATGGCTGCGGCCGGCGCCATCGACAAGAAGCGTGATCGGCTGACGGAGTTGATCGGCCGGTTCAAGCGCGTGCTGGTCGCCTTCAGCGGCGGGGTCGATTCGACGCTCTTGCTGAAGGTGGCCGTCGACGTCCTGGGCCCAGACCACGTCCTGGCCGTTACTGCCGATAGCCCCAGCGTGCCTCGGCATGAGCTGGATGAGGCACGGGAGTTGGCCCGACAGGTCGGGGCCGAGCACATGATCGTCGAAACGCACGAGCTTGACGACCCCCGCTACGCCGCCAACCCCCCCGATCGCTGCTACTTCTGCAGGTTGGATCTGTTCGGAAAGCTGAAGGCGCTGGCTGAGCAGCGCGGGCTTGACGCCGTTCTGACCGGCGCGAATGCCGACGATGCGGGCGACTGGCGGCCGGGACTACGGGCCGGGCTGGAATTCGGTGTCTGCAACCCCCTTGCCGATGGCGGCTTGACCAAGGCCGACGTCCGCCGACTCAGCCAAGAACTCGCCCTGCCCACGCACGACAAGCCCGCCAATCCGTGTCTGGCCACGCGAATCGCGTATGGTATCCCCATCACCCGTGACGTGCTGCGGCAGATCGAGCGGGCCGAGGACTTCATGCGCCGGTTCGGGCTGCGCGAGTTTCGCGTGCGGCACCACGGCGATCTGGCCCGGATCGAGCTGCCCCCCGATCGAATCGCCGAGCTCGCCCAACCCGAACCCCGCGCCGAGATCGTCGAGGCGTTTCGCAAGCTGGGTTACAAGTACGTCACGATCGACCTGCAAGGTTACCGTAGCGGCAGCATGAACGAGACCGTAGACACGCGGTAGCCATGGCTTCAAGAGACGGGACAGGTCCGATTCTCGATGACCGCCCAAAGAACGAACCTGTCCCGTTTCCGCGGCGGGAGATCGCCCCCATGCGACAAGTGAGGATGTTGGGTCGTCAACGGGTCGAAGTGATTGGGGCGGATCGGCCCGAACCGACCGACGAGGCGCCCGTCATCGTCGCCGTTCGTGCCAGCGGGATCTGCGGCAGCGAGATGGGCGTGTATCGGTCAGACAAGCCGAGCGAGGGCAACGCCGGCCACGAGGTCGCCGGCGTGGTGGTCGAGGCGCCGGATCGATCGCTCATCGACGAGCGCGTGGGCGTGACGGCCGTCGTCGGTTGTGGTCGGTGCGAGTACTGCCAACGTGATCAGGACACCTACTGCGACAGTTGGCGAGGCTGGTCGAACGCCCATGCCGAATTCGTCGCCCGGCCGGTGCGGGCGATTCGCGTGTTTCCCGATGACGTCCAGTGCGACTGGCCCGCCGCGGTGTTGCTCAGCGGGGACGGGCTGGGCGTGCCGTTTCGGGTGGCCTGGAAGCTGGGCGATACCGCCGGCAAGACGACACTCGTGATCGGGCTGGGCCCGATCGGGCTGGGTAACGTCCTGATCCAAGTCCACAAGCACGCCCGGGTCCTGGGCCTGGACCCGATCGCCGTCCGACGTGAGCTGGCCACGCAGCTCGGGGCCGAGTGCTTCGACCCGACCGCCGAGGGCCTGGACGACTGGCTGGCCGATCGCTGCGGCCGAGGACCCGAGATCATCATCGAATGCGTCGGCAGCAACGCCGCGCTCACCCAAGCGCTTCGATGGGCCCGACCCGGCGGAACCGTCGTGACCGTCGGTGAAAACCCCGCGGCCGAGTTCAACCTGGCCGACACCGTCCTCCGAAAGGACCTGACCGTCCGCGGGAGCTGGTACTACCAGCCCGCCGATTTCGCGCCGATGCTCGACCTGTACCGCGCCGGCCTGGCGGTCGAGCGCCTGATCACCCACCGATTCCCGTTGGAACGCGCCGCCGAGGCGTTCGAGCTGTTCGCGGCAGGCCAGACTGGCAAGGTCATCCTGGAGATGAGCAGTCGCTCGTCCCCCAACGCATGTGGGCCACTCCCTGACGGCCGCGGGTCGGATCGCGCCGGTCCGCCGGGACAACATCGTGGTCCGGCATCCGATTGAGGCGGGGGCACGCGTCTCGCCAGACCGGTTCGGTACCTTGTGGCTCGTGTGCGCTGGCGATAGAATCGCCAATCGAGGTGGTCCTCATGTCGAAGAAGGACAAGTTAAAGAAGAAGGGAAAGAAACAGAAGGGTCATCTGGGCGAAGAGGACCCGCTCGCGGCTGACGGGCCCGCCCAGGCGTCTGAGAACGGCGACCGCCCGCCAGAGAAACTGAAGAACAAGGCCTACCTGCAAGAGTTGACCAAGCTCCAGGTCGAACTGGTCAAGCTGCAAGAGTGGATCAAACACGAGGGGTCGAAGGTCGTCGTCATCTTCGAGGGGCGCGACGCGGCCGGCAAGGGCGGCGTGATCAAGCGGATCACACAGAGGCTGAACCCGCGCGTCTGTCGGGTCGTCGCCCTGGGCACGCCGACCGAGCGCGAGAAGACGCAGTGGTACTTTCAGCGCTACGTTGCAGCCCTGCCGGCGGCGGGTGAGATGGTCCTGTTCGACCGGAGCTGGTACAACCGGGCCGGCGTCGAGCGGGTCATGGGCTTCTGCACAGACGCGGAGTACCGCGAGTTCTTGCGCTCGTGCCCCGAGTTCGAACGCATGCTGATCCGCTCGGGCATCATCCTGATCAAGTACTGGTTCAGCGTCAGCGACGAGGAGCAGGAGCGCCGCTTCCAAGGCCGCATCGATGATCCCACGAAACGGTGGAAGCTCAGCCCGATGGACCTCGAGTCCCGCGCGAAATGGGTGGAGTACTCCAAGGGCAAGGACGAGATGTTCGCCTACACGGACATCAAGCAGGCCCCCTGGTACGTGGTCGAGGCCGACGACAAGAGACGCGCCCGCCTGAACTGCATCAGCCACCTGCTGAGCATGATCCCCTACGAGGACCTGACGCCCGAGCCGATCGAGCTGCCGCCTCGCCAGGAGGAGATCGGCTACGAGCGTCCGCCCATGTCCGATCAGACGTTCGTGCCGCCGAAGTACTAGATGCCCATGGCGACGACCCTCGATGTGGACTCCCGGTGCGAAAACGCCCCGCGATCAGCACGATAGCCAGGCCCGCATAACCACGCGTCACTCATCCGAGCCCAGAGCGCGGGCGACGGGCCACAGGCCGTGGTCTTTCATCTCCTGGCGGGCGCGCTGCACGGACTGCTTCATTAGCGACAGGTCGCTGAACAGGCTCATGAATGTAAAGCCCTGGCCGATGCGCTTTCGGCAGAGATCGACGGCGTGGACGACCGTGCCGAGGGGTTTGCCGGCGTTTAGGATACGGCGGGCCAGGTCGGCGATGAGGTCCTCGAGCTCCGCGCAGCCGCCCTGGGCGGGCGTCGGCATGCCCATCGAAAGCGCCAGGTCGGTCGGGCCGATGAAACAGCCGTCGTAGCCCTCGACGGCCAGGATCTCATCGAGCTGCTCGACGGCCTGGCGGTGCTCGATCTGGAGCATGACGACGATCTCGTCGTTGGCGCGGGCAATGTAGTCGGGTCCGTAGATGCCGATGCGTCCACCGCCGTAGGGTCGCTGGCCCAGCGGCGGGAACCGGCTGAACTCGACGGCGCGGCGTGCGTCGTCGGCCGACTTGATGAGCGGGATGATGATGCCCAACGCGCCGGCGTCCAGCGCCCGCTTGATGTAGACGTGATCGTTGTAGGCCAGCCGAGCGACGGGCACGGCCCCACCGGCCGTGATCGCCTGGAAGTAGTGGACAGCCATCTCCACGCCGATCGGATGATGCTCCAGATCGACCACGATGAACTCGAAGCCCTCGCGGGCAAGGTGCTCGGCCGACAACGGGCTGGCCAGCACCGACCACGTGCCCAGCGTGAGCTTGCCGTCCGTCAGTCGCTTCTTGACCGGGTTGGTAAACATGATGGTCCTCGATAGCAGCGGTCCGACTCCGAAGCAAGCACGATAGTGCCGCGCGACCTTCGAATCAATGCGCCCGACGCGGCGCTTTGTTCCCGTTCAGTCGGGTCGATACAATACCTCGCGTGCCGGTACGATTGCTTCTCGTCGCAGGCGGGTCTTGCCTTGATCATTGTCGGTATCGACGAAGCTGGTTACGGTCCGCTCCTCGGGCCGTTGGTGGTCTCAGCCGCCGTGTTCGAGGTCCCCGACGAGAAGGCGGACGCATCGCTGTGGGATCTGCTTCGTGACAGCGTTGCGTCCGAGGTCCGCAAGCGCGACCCGCGTCTGGCCATTGCCGACAGCAAGGTGCTGCACCGCGGGGGCGAGGGCCTGGCCAACCTCGAGCGGGCGGCGTGGGCGTCCCTGATCGTCAGCGGCTTGCAGCCCGGGACGTTCGCCGAGTTGCTGAACCTCCTATCGCCGGGCGCGGTCGAGGCGGTCGGCGGGTATCCGTGGTACGACGGGTTGGACCTGCCGCTGCCGATGCGGTGCGGGGTCACCGAGCTGGCGATGCACGCCAACGCGTTCCGTCGCAGCCTGTCGGCGTGCGGGTGCGGTGTGTTGGGGGCGCTGGGCGAGCCCCTGCCCGAGGGGCAGTTCAATCAGATGGTCGCCAAGACCCGCAACAAGTCCGTCGTCCTGCTGGGCCTGACGCTACGACTCATCGAGCGGGTGGCCCGGGCGCATCCCGATCGCCCGCTACGGTTCTACGTCGATCGACAGGGCGGCCGGATCAAGTACGCCCGATGGTTGATGACGGGCTTTGAGGGCCGCGACTTCAAAATCGTCGAGGAATCGCGCGAGCGGAGCGTCTACCGGATGCTCACCCGATCGGTGCCGTGGCAAATCGAGTTCGCCAAGTCCGGCGAGAAGCGCCAGCTTCCGGTCGCCCTGGCCAGCATCTTCAGCAAGTACGTCCGCGAGCTGTTCATGCATCTGTTCAACCGCTACTGGGGAAGCCACGTGCCGGACCTCAAACCGACGGCCGGCTACTACACCGACGGCAAGCGGTTCCTCGGCGACGTCGAGACGTACCTTCAGCAGCAGCGAATCGATCCGTCGATGCTGGTCCGACAGTTGTGAGCGTTCGCATGGACGCGTGGCTCGGTCAAGCGATGCCGACGAACGAGGCCAGGATCTTCATGGAACGATCTACTGGAGGCGAGGACGACATGGGCGGGATGCATGTATGGGTGGCGGTCTTGAGTCTGGCGGTGATGGCGTGCGTGGTCAGGGCGGCTGAATCGCGGCACGGCCCGCCGCCGGAGAAGCTCAAGGCCTTCGAAGAGGCGCGAACCAACGCCTATGCCAACCAGCTCGAGGCCTACCTCCAGCGGTGGCTCGTCGAGGACTATCCCGCTCGGGCCAACAAGGCGTGGAAACGGGATTACGCGAGCGTCAAGGCGTTCCTGGCCAGCGTCGAGCCGAACCGCAAGCGATGGCGGGCCCTGTTGAACCCGCCGGACCTCGAGCCGACCGGCCCGATGCAACGGCGACCGCACCGCCCGCTGGCGGATCTGGATGGTGAATGGTTGACACTGCCGCTCGGCCCGTTCGAGGCTGAAGGGCTGCTTGTGGTGCCCGCCTCGGCCGCGGGCCCCGTGCCGCTCGTGATCGCCCAGCACGGCATCGGCAGTTTCCCCGAGCGGGTCTTCGGCCTGATGGACGACGGCGACGCCTACCACAGCTACGCCCGCGCGCTGGTCGGAGCCGGGTTCGCCGTCTTGGCGCCGATGAACCTCCGCTCGCAAGAGCGCCGCAATCGCATCGAACGCCTCTGCCGCTTGGCCGACACCACCTTGCCGGGCATCGAGCTGACGCGATTGCAGCGGCTGCTCGACGATCGGATCGACGCCGACCGGGTGGGCATGTGGGGCGTGTCGCTGGGCGGGCTGGCCACCATGTTCTGGATGCCGCTCGAGCCTCGGATTCGCGCCGGTGTGGTCTGCGCGTGGTTCAACCACCGTCGCAACAAGATGGCCATCCCCGACAAGCGCTATAGCTGTTTCCTGGACACGAAAGAGGAGCACGCCTTCTTCCGCGGCTGGCTGACCGAGTTCGCCGACTACGATGCCATCAGCTTGATCTGCCCCAGGCCGGTCTTGATCCAGACCGGTAAGAAGGACGGCATCGCCCATTGGCCGCAGGTGGTCGAGGAGTTCGAGCTCAGCAAGCGACATTACGAGAAGCTCGGCCTACCCGAACGCATCGAGATGGACCTCCACGAAGGCGGGCACGAGGCCCGCGTCGAGAGTGGGGTAGAGTTCTTGACCCGTTGGCTGATAAGAGCGCCGCGCTAGTGCCAATGGGCTCGGGATCCGCGGGTTGCCAGGTGGCCTGTCGATGCGTGCCGTGGCAACTTGCCGAGCAGGGAACCGATCTTGACAGTCCGGCCCCTCGAGCAAATAATGCCCGGCTTGGCGAACACCGCGTTTTCAAGATCCATACACCGAGTGAGCGTGCAGAGGAGGCACATGAGTCAGCGGCTACATCGTGTGTCCGTTTCAGGAACAGGGTCTTTCCTGCCAAACGATCCGGTGCCCAACGACCGAATTGACGAGGTGCTCGGCCCGCTGGACGACGCGCCGCCGCGCGTCCGGTCGTTCATCAAGAAGGTGGGCCGCCGGATGCTCGAGGGGACGGGCGTCGAGCGTCGTCACTTCGCCGTCGACCCGAAGACCCGTGAACTGACGCACACGTCCGCCGCCCTGGCCGAAGAGGCGGCCCGCCGTGCCCTGGACGCCGCCGAGATGCGCCCCGGGGACGTCGAGTTCCTCGCGCTGTCCTGCCCGATCCCCGACGCCATGACGCCGCCAACCTCGGTGATCCTACAAGAGCGGCTCGGCATCGAGCACTGCGCCGAGATGGAGATCCACTCGAACTGCTCGGGAATGGGCAAGTCCATCCAGGTGGCCTTCGACGCCTTGAGGCTGGGCCGATACAAGACGGCCCTGATCGTGTACCCGCAACTGTCGAGCGTTTACCTTCGCAGCTGCTTCTACAATCAGGCCAAGGTCACCAGGACCCAGGCCGCCCTGCGCTACATCCTGGCCGACGGGAGCGGCGCCCTGGTGCTCCAGTCCGTCGACGGGGACCCGTCGGGGGACGGGGACGCGCCGGACGGCGGTGACGCCAATGCGCCGGTTCCGCACGAACTCTTGGGCACCTACGTGGAATCGGTCGGGGGCCAGCTCCCGCCGGCCATGACCGCGGGCGGCGCCGCAGCCGACGTGATGGATTCTGTGAGTCCGCTGTTGGCGATACACGAGCGCGGCACACACCACCTGGACCAGGACTTCGCCGCCGTCAAGCGCGATGCGGGCCGACGGCTTTTCGAGGGCATCAAGCGAATGGTCGAGTCGCTCGGCGTCGATCCGAAGACAGTGGCCCACATCGTCGCCTCGATCCCCAGCAAGCAACTGTACGAGGAAAACGTCGGGCTGTTTACGGACCACTTCGACATCGATCGGGAGCAGATCAAGTTCCGCGCCGGCACTACGGGTTACACCGGCGGGGCTGCCATCTTGATCCATTTCGACCAGATGGTCCGCGCCTGCGAAATCCAACGGGGGGACATTGTGCTGCTTCACTCCGTCGAGTCGAGCAAGTGGATGTCGGGTGGCTTCGCCGTGCGATGGTGACCGTGGCGGCGGGTGGCATGCCCAACGACAGCGATCAGACCTCGGAACCGACGCCGCCCCGTCGCGCGGGCCCGCCGGGCATGGTGCGCAGGATCCCGCTGTCGGTGCGAATGCTGTTTTACGGCGCGTTCTTCTTGTCGATCGTTCTGGTCGGGCTGCCTTGGCTGGCCTATCGGCTGGACGTTTACGTCCCGGCCCTACACGTCGAGCTGGGAGGGTTCCGGTACGTCGGTGCCGCCTTTGCCGCGGTTTGCCTCGCCTTGTACGTCTGGAACGCGTACGTGCTGACGTCTCGCGGGCGCGGCGCCTTCGTCGAGTTCGACGCGCCGACCGAGTTCGTCTCGACCGGTCCGTACCGTTGGGTCCGCAATCCGGTCGCTGCGAGCCTGATCGGCACGGGGCTCGGCCTGGCGGTAGCGCTGTCGTCCACAGGGGTGCTGGTGTACGTGCTCCTCGGGAGCCTGCTCGGGCATTTTCAGGTGGTCTATGTGGAGGAACCGCTGCTCCGCGAACGGTTCGGTCAGGCATACGTCGACTATCTGGCCCGCGTGCCACGATGGATCCCCAGACGTCCCGGGGAGGAAGGGACATGAACACCGCGGTGACGGGCGGCACGGGCTTTATCGGCGGGCCGCTGGTCCGGATGTTGGTCGACCGGTTTGACGCGGTCCGCGTGCTGGTCCGGCGGCCACAGGATGACGATCGAATCCGATCGATGGGCGCCGAGCCGGTTCGCGGCGACCTGACGGTTCGCGGCGGCTGCGATGAATTGGTCCAACCCGGCGACGTCGTCGTCCACGCCGCCGCCCGGGTCGACTTGGTGGGCCGATGGCCCGCGTTCCGCCACACCACCGTCGAGGGGACACGGGAGCTGCTCGGCAGCGCGCTGCCCCGCAACCCCGCGCGATTCGTCTACGTCAGCTCGGCGGGCGTCTACGCCCCCGAATCCCTGGCCACGGTGCCCCGCGCCGATCCGCCGAGCTACAACCTCTACGGCCGGGCCAAACGCCAGGCCGAGGACCTCGTGCGGTCCAAGTGCGAGCGCGCAGGCTGTCCCTGGTCGATCGTGCGGCTGGGGTTCTGCTACGGGCCGGGCAACCGCGCGCTGCTCAGACACCTCGTGCCGAGGCTCGAGCGGGGCCGCCTGCCTATCATCGGTGACGGTCAGAACCGGATCGCCACCTGCTACGTGGACGACGCAGCCAGGGCGATCGTGCTGGCGGCGACGGTGCCGGCGGCGGTGGGCAGGATCTACGACGTCGCCAGCGACGAGACCGTCACGCAACGTCAGTTCTACGACGCGACGGCCGACGCGCTGAACCTGCCCCGGACCCGCCGACGCGTCCGACGGCGGCTCGCCTACGCCCTCGCGTTCGTGGCGGATATGGCCGGCAAGGTGTTCCGTTTCGATCCACCGCTGACCCGCTCGATGGTCATCTTGATGGGCGTTGACCAGGTCCTGAACGCCGACCCGATCCGCAACGAGCTCGGCTGGCGCGCCGAGGTCGACTTCGAAGAGGGCATGCGCCGCGTGGCCGAGGAGCACGGCGCCGGTTAGAAGAACCGGCCGGCAGAGCGCGCCCTATGTCCGTGCCCTACCTGTTCACAGGGGGGCGCGATTCATCGTCGGCGCCGAGCAGCTCATCGCGGAAGTCCTCGAGCAACCGATCGAGGGCTTCGTCCGCGATCGCGCCGTCGAGCCAGGTGGCTCCGTATTGAAATCGACCGGCCATCTCGCC
>CAYOGX010000005.1:0-18817 GCA_964403235.1 uncultured Planctomycetales bacterium
TGACGTAGGGGTCTTGTGCATGGGCGAAGTCGGCCACCGCCTTGGTCAGCGCGACGTTCTCGTCGAACTCCTTGTGCGAGCCGTCGATCATAACGCTGGTGTATCCGTCGGCCACGCACTGCTTGCACAGGTCGACCGTGTCGCCGTGGTCGCAGTGGACGGCGATGGGGATGTCGGGGTACTCGGCGACGGCCGTGTCGATCAGGGCCTTGAGGTAGCGGATGTTGGCGTACTCCCGGGCGCCCTTGGAGATCTGGAGGATCACGGGGGCCCTCTCGGCGGCGACGGCCTCCATGATGCCCTGGAGGATCTCCATGTTGTTCACGTTGAACGCGCCAACGGCGAAACCGCCGTCGATGGCCTGCTCGAACATCTTCTGGGTATTGACCAATGGCATGGTCGGTCTCCTTCGCGCGTTTGCTGATTAGGACGCCGCAGGTCGCGTGGCGGCGTGGACGCTCCGGTCAGGTGCGCCAGGCCTCACCCCCTCCTGCGGGAATCTCCTTATAGATCGGTCGCGGTTCGGAGACAAGCCCAATCCTGACCGGCGTGGATGAAACCGCGTAGGGCCGGCTGTGCCGGCCACGTCATGTCGGACAAGAACCGGCCGGCACAGCCGGCCCTACGTCCCCTGCCGACCCGGGCGCGCTTGTTCGGCACGGCGGACCCGCCGATAATCACAATCTCACCCGCGACGGGAATAGACGTCGGGATCGTTCGTTTAGGCTGGTAGGACAGGGGTCCTGATGGATCAAGCATGGTTGGCCGACGTCATCGAGCGGGCCCAGCGCCGCGAGCCGGCGGCCTTCGAGGCCCTGATCGAGGCCTACAGCCATCGTCTGTACGGCTTTCTGTACCGGCTGACCGGGCACCGCGACGACGCGGACGATCTGCTACAAGAGGTCTTCGTTCGCGTCGTTCGGATGATCGACAAGTACGAGCACGGCGGGCGATTCGAGCCGTGGCTGTTTCGCATCGCGATGAACCTGGCCCGGGACCGGGTCCGACGGGCGCGGGCCTCGCCAGTGCGGCTTCTCGAGGAGCACGCGTCGAGCGACCCCGGCGATCGAGGCGGCGACTGGCTCGATCAGGTCGGTCCCGACCGGACCCCGGGCCCCGACGAGGCCATCGAGCTGGCCGATCAGGTCGACCGGCTCCAGCAGGCGCTGGGTAAGCTCGGCCAGGCCGAACGCGAGGTCGTCATGTTGCGGCACTTCTCAGGAATGTCGTTCAACGAGATCGCCGAACTGATGAATACGCCGCTGGGGACGGCCCTGACCCGGGCGCATCGGGGGCTGAAGCGATTGCGTCAGATCATGGAAGGACCATTGGACGATGGCGGAAGATCGTGACATCCTGGCGGAGATCACGCGCGACGAGCAATGGCTGGCCGGCCTGCTCGAGGCGACGCCCGGTCCCTCGCCCGCGGCGGTGGATCGGGTCCGTCAGGCGGCGGCGGTGGAAGGCGAACGGGCGGTGATGGACCGGTTCGAGGACCCGGCGCCCGATCCGACCACGGTCGAGCGCGTCCGGCAGGCCGTTCGTAGTGAGCTCCGCCGCGGTCGTTTTCCGGTCTGGTCCGGGCGGACGCGGCGGATCTATGCGGCCCTGTCCGCGGCGGCGTGCCTGATGGTCGCGGTCGGGGTCGTCCGCTTCGTCGTGCCGATGCATCTGGCGAAGCGTGGGGATTCCGGCGCGGCCGGTGCCCCGAGGCACCCGGCGGTGGCCGAGGCCGCGTCGACCGAACAGATCGTTGAGGACATGACCGTGGCGTTCCAGTCGGCGTGGGAGCGGCGCGATCGGTCCCTGTTGATCCTGGCGGACGAAGTTTCCCGTGTGAGCTTGGGATCGTCGGATCTCGAAATCGACACCGTCGATGCCGAGCTGGAGACCATCGGCGACGAGATCCGAGGCCTGTTATCGGAACGTCCACAGCCGTGGGAGACGTGAGGGATCCTCGTCCGCATCGGGCCGGCGAGGCGCGCTGCGGGTTGAGGTCGTAGATACGTGATACCGAGATTGAAGACGCATCCGGCTTGCAGATCAGGAGCATACACGGTGTCTGAGTTGCATGGACGATTCGTGGTGGCGCTGGTGGGGGTGGGCCTGATCGCCGCGTGGGCTGGCGCGTCCGAGTCCTCCCGCGTGGATGCGAGCGAAGGCGAGGGATGGATCGACGAGCTCGGGCCCCCTCGGCAGGCGTGTCCGCGGACTCTCGGGCCCCAGGCGTTCCCATTTCTGGCGGCTGCGACGGAGAACGGTGAATTCGGCAAGCGGCGTTTGGGATCCCCTCCTGGTCGTGAGGAGGCCGGTGGCCCGCCGAGGCGCGGACTGGTTCCGCCTGGCCACGCAGGCAAAGGGGGCCCAGGTCACGGGCGATTCGGACGACGACGGTGGATGCCCGACCAGGAACGGATCGATGAGGGGATGGCGTTTCTCAAGAAGCACTGGCCCGAGCGGTACGCCTGGATGGACCAGCTCCGGACCGACGACCCCGAGTCCTTTGGATTGGCGTTTCGTAGCATCTGGCCGCGCTTGGTCCGCGTGATCGAGCTGTCTCGACGTAATCCGGCGTTGGCCGAGGCCGAGGTAGGGTTGGTCAAGATCGAATCCAAGCTGCGCGAGACGGCCCGTGAGTATTTTGCCAGTACCCGGCGGGATGGCGCGGAAGATTCCGCCAAGGCAAAAGGACCCCAAGCCCGGTCGAACGAGCTACTCGCCACGCTCAAGGACCTCGTCAGCCAGCGATTCGACCTGGAGATCAAGCGGGCAGAGCTGCGGATTCAGGAGCTCAGCGAGGAGCTGGCCCAACAGCGTGAGCGCCTCGAGACGCGGCGCGAGAACAAGCAGGACGAAGTCGACCGGACCGTGAAGGAACTAACCAGCGACCCTCGGCTGTTGAGGCGCCATCGAGGCCACCGAGGCGGGTCACGGGGGGACCTGGAGGACCGGCGCCGGCCCATGCGGGGACGCGGCCCCGGTCGCGAGGGGGACGAGGGGTTCAGGAAGGGCCCACGCCGAATCGAACGCCCGCCGGCCTCCAAGCCCGCAGACTGACGCCGTTCTCGGTCAGCGACTGTCGCGCGGATGCCGGCGCGCGCAGGGAAGTTCCGACCCGCGAGGCTCGGGGTCACCCGTGCCGGCTCCATTCCGAGCGCTGCGACGGGGCTCGGGCGGTCTAATCGGGCTCGACCTGCCCATGTCGCCGCCGCCGGGTGCAAACCCGGGTTCGAGGGGCCCCCATCGCACGTAGGGCCCCTGGGGTCCGGTCCTGCCCACCGCCCAAAATGGGGCGTCCGGAGGGGGGAACTCCCGCCTGAAGTCTCAAGTAGGACACCGTTTCTTGTCGATATTGGAGTTGAGGTTATCGGACATTGGTTCGTGCCGGATTTTCGCATCCGTCATGTTATCCAGCCCTCGCCGCGAGCCGATAAACACCATCAGGGGGCATGACTAGCGATTCGGATCGGCGCGTCACCCGATCCCGCCTGCCTGAGCTAAGTCGCGAGGAGTGCGATGGTTATGTCCAGAGAACGGCTTCTTGCAGCCTCCGCGATCGCCTTGGCGGTGGGCTTGATGGTGGGGTGTGAGTCTAGCGAATCAAGCTCCCAGATCGGTTTGGCCTTGGGGTCGTCCAAACCCACCGCCAAGACCCAGCCCGGAATGGCCAGGCCCCTGACCGGTACGGCACAGAGGCCCAGGGGGGCGGGCATCAGCCTGTTCGGGGAGTTGACCGACTCGACGAAGATCCCGTTCGCGGGCAGGGCGGCCCGGGGGCTCCAGCGGCATACGTTCACCCGGGAGGGGGCCGATTTCGACCCCGGGCTCGACCCGACGGGTCGGCTGCTGATCTTCGCCTCGACGCGTCATACGCGCCGTCCCGACATCTACATCAAGGCCGTCGGGGGCTCGGCGGTGACACAGCTCACGGACGACCCGGCCAGCGAGGTCCAACCCGAGATCACCGCCGACGGCAAGCGGGTGGCGTTCGCCAGCGACCGCAGCGGCAACTGGGACATCTGGGTCACGTCCATCGACGGTCAAAACACCCAGCAGGTGACCAAGTCGCCCAAGGCCGAGATCCATCCGAGCTGGTCCCCGGACGGCAAGCGCCTGGTCTACTGTGCGTTGAACGATCAGACCCGGCAGTGGGAGCTGTGGGTGGCGGATCTGGGCAAGCCGGGTACCCAGAAGTTCATCGGGTACGGACTGTTTCCCTGCTGGTCGCCGAAGGACGAGGTGATCGCGTTTCAGCGGGCTCGGGCCCGAGGCACCCGGTGGTTCAGCATCTGGACGATCCAACTGGTGGACGGCGAGCCGCGTTACCCGACCGAGGTCGCCAGCTCGTCGGACCAGGCCCTGATCGCGCCGGCATGGACCGCCGACGGGAAGAAGATCGTCTACTGTTCGGTACGGACCGGTCCGGGCGCAGAGGCATCGGTCCAGGGCTCGACCTCGCGGGGGGACGTGTGGGTCACGGACGTCAACGGGTTGGGCAAGATCCGGCTGACGCAGGGCGACGCGGTGAATTACTCACCGGCCTGCGCGCCGGACGGCAGGGTCTATTTTGCGAGCAATCGTAGCGGGTTTGAGAACATCTGGTCGATCGTGCCGGTCGTATCGCCGGCGCCGATGGCCGACGCGCGAACCACCGGCAAGAGCCCGGCGGCGGCCAACCCGTAGGCCGGTAATCATAGAGGATTCTTCTGGATTCGACCGGGACAGCTAAAGCGGGTTCCCCTTATGGTCGAATCAACCGAAGCAGTCACGGTCGGAGCGACAGATCGCCTATGACCCAATGCAGGAGGCACTTAGGTTCCCCGATGATGCGGCTGGCGCTACTGTCAGCCGCGATGGCTGCGGTGGGCTGTTCCGGGCCCAAGGTCAGGACGACCGATATTCCGGGCCCGTACGAATCGCCGACGTTGATCGCGGTCGCGCCGGCGCTGAATTTCAGCGGCTCGAGCGACTTCGATACGGTGCAGGTCGCGGACCTGTTCACCAGCGAACTGACCATGGTTGAGGGGGTCCAAGTCGTGGGGGTCAATCGCGTGATGGCCGTCTTGTCCCGGCAAGGATGCCGCGAGGTCGCTTCACCGGGGCATGCGCTGGAGATCTGCAAGACGATCGGCTGCGACGGGATCGTCGTGTTCGCCATCACCGAGTACGACCCGTACACCCCCGTGGTTGGGGTGGCCGCCCAGTTGTACATGACCTCAGCCGGACGGTTCGCCAACCGGTTGGATCCGGTGGCGGCGTCTCGACGGGCGTCACCGTTCCCCGTCGAGGAGGCGGAGGGCTCGCCGCTCAAGCCGCGGGCCCAGGTCCAGCGGGTCTACAACGCCGCCCACAACATCGTCGCCGACGCCGTCAGGCGATACGCCGAGGACCGCGGTGCCGATGACGGCGCGCTGGGCTGGCGGAAGTATCTCAAGAGCCAGCGGCATTTTCTGAGGTTCTGCTGCTGGTCTGCCGTCAACGAGATGATGGGACAGGAGTATTACCGCATGATGGCCGGGGCCGTTGCCAGGGAGTAGCCGAAATGGATGCCGTCAAGCAACTCTCACTGGTCAAAGGAAATCATCGCTACATGTTCCGCTACCAGACGGGACGTGAGGCGGACGTGATCGAATCCTTTGCCTCGATGGCCACGGACCCCCAGAGCCCGTTTGATTGGTTTGACGCCGCTGTGCTGAGCTATCAGATGGGTCGTCGGCTCGAGATGGAGATCGATCAGCCTACGCGTTGAGTGCAGGAGGCCACCGTACCAGCCAGGTTGCAGTAGGTTTGGAATCGCCGCACACAAGACCGGACGACCGATGAACAGCGAAAACCACCTTATCGCGGAGTTTCTCAACTACTTGCGGTACGAGCGGCATTTCTCGCCTCATACCGGCAAGTGCTATGCCGCGGACCTGCACCAATTCTGTGGCTTCCTGCTCGATTCGGGCCAAGGCGACGCGGGCCGGGAACGTGACGCCCTGTCCGGAGCCAATGCAGCAGGCCGGGCGAGTTCGGGCTACGCCGACGGCAACGGGGGAGGCGCGGCCACGGCCACGTTGCCCGCGGTGGCATCGGCCACCGAGGTGTCGGTCGACGACAGCCAGGGGAGCTTGACAGCCAAGCTCCTCGCCACGGACACCGCGACCATCCGGCGGTTCCTCTCCTTCCTGGCCGGGCAGGAATACAGTAAGGCCACCGTCGCTCGGAAGCTGGCCACACTGCGAAGCTTCTACAAGTTCTGCGTCAAGCGCGGGCACAAGGACGCGAACCCCGTCGCGCCGATCCGGACGCCCAAGCAGGAGAAGCGACTGCCCAAGTTTCTCGAGGCCGACCAGGTCAAGCAGTTAATCGAGGCCCCGAACGATTCGACCCTGTTGGGATCCCGCGACCGGGCGATGCTCGAGACGCTCTACTCGACGGGCATCCGGGTCAGCGAGCTGGTCGGGTTGAACGTCGAGGACATCGACTTCCTCGGTGAGGCCGTCATCGTTCGCGGCAAGGGCCGAAAGGAACGCGTCACCCCGATCGGGCCGACCGCCCTGTCGGCGATCCGGAGGTACCTCGAGCTTCGGCAGCGCGATGGGCGATCGGGCAGCTTTGATCCGCACGCCCTGTTCGTCAACAAGCACGGCCAGCGATTGAGCACGCGAAGCGTCCGGCGCAAGCTCGACAAGTACCTGATGCAGGTCGGGCTGGACCCGGATATCAGCCCGCACACGCTGCGACACACGTTCGCGACGCACATGCTCAACGCGGGCGCGGATCTCCGTAGCGTACAGGAGTTGCTCGGCCATCAGTCGATCTCGACGACGCAGATCTACACGCATCTAACGACCAGCCGGCTCAAGGAGGTTTATGAGGAGGCGCACCCGCGGGCGTGAGGGCGTCATCGCCGTCCGGGACGGCCCGCGTCACCGTCGGCATCCACCATCCACCATGATCCCCCCGGGCGCCGCGACCATCCGGCGCCCTTTTGTTTGGGCGGATCAGCGCGCACGATGGCACACCAGAATCCTCCGCCTTTCGGGTCGCACCGTTCTGGTCGGGATACGCCCGGCAGCTTGACCATGAATCGGATGCCGATAGACTGCCTTCAGACGGGCGCGGACGGCTCGTGGCCGTTCGTATCGGCCCCAAAGCGCTCACGAGGGAACGGGCATCAGGCCGGCCCGATCACGAATGCCTGAAGACGACGCACCAGCCCGCAAACCGGTCAACCTCGGCCAAGTCTATCTGATCGTCCTGCTGGCGACGGCGGCGGTCTCGCTGATCGCGGGCGTGATCACGATGTGGACGGTCGGTCGGGGCCTGCCGGCGGACGCGGCCCGCCATCTCCTCCAGGACCTGCGGCAGCACAGCTGGCCGACGGCGCTGCCTTTGCTGGCGATCGCCCTGACCGTTTTGATCGCCCGGTTCGTGCGGTGGCACTTCCTGCTGCGACGGTTGAACACCCGCGCCCCGCTGGGGACGAGCCTGCTGGCCTTTTACGCCGGTGTCCCGATGGTGCTGACGCCGGGCTATGTGGGCGAGTTGGTGTCGGCCTTCGTGCTCAACCGGCTGGGGGGCGGCAGCGTCTTTCGCGGGATCAGCGCCGTGATCACGGGGCGCGCACACGACCTGATCGCCGTGGTGATTCTGCTGGCGTTGCACGTCGGGCTGGCACACGGCCTGATCGTGATGGCCGGCTTCGTCGGGGCGGCGACCTTGGGCTGGTTGGCATCGCCGCTGTGGACGACCGGGCTCGACGTGGTGCTCAAGGGGCTGCGTCGCATGCCGGTGGTCCGGTGGCTCGTGCCGGCGTCTGCCGTGGATGCGGCCCTGCTGCTGGCCCCCCGATGCTTCATACCGGCCATGGTGATCAGCTTGGCGGGGTGGTATCTGATCAGTTTGGTGTTGGCGCTGGCGGTATCGGTGGCCGGGCATCCCCCGGACTGGCAGGGCTGTAGCCGGATCTTCCTGGAAGGCACCCTGTACGGCGTGAGGCATCTGTCACCGGCCGGTATCGGCTACACCGCCCACTACATGTGGCACGGGCTGGCGGACCAACTTGGCATCCCGTCAATGCTCGCCCTCGAGGCCAGCATCCTGACCCGTTTCACCATCACGGGCCTGACCATCCTGGTGGGCTTCGGGGCATTCTTCATCGTCTTCAATCGGCACCGTCGGCTCTTGTCCGCCGCCGACCGGTTCGACGCCCTCTCCAACCGATACGACGAGGAACTGGCCGGTTACGTCCTCGAGCTGCTGCTGGTGCGGAAGACCGAGCGGATGAAGCGTCATCTGGCCCGGGTCTTCGATCGGCCCGAGACGCTGGTCGGCGTGGACATCGGCTGTGGGACGGGCGGCTACGCGGCGCGGATGTCGGCCGATTGCGGACGCATCATCGCGATGGACGCAGCCGAAGGACAGGTCCGCCAGGCCGCCTCCCGGCGACAGCCGAACAGCGCGTTCCTCTCCGCACGGTTGCCCCAGCTCCCGTTCCGCGACAGGAGCGTCGATTTCGCCTACGCCATCAACGTCTTGCACCATCTGCCTCGGCGGGGGTTGCAGCGTCAGGCCTTCGCGGAGGTCGCCCGCATCCTCAAGCCCGGCGGCGTGTTCTTCGTCCACGAGATCAACACGATCAATCCGCTGTTCCGCTTCTACATGGGGTACGTCTTTCCGGTCCTGCACCAATTGGACGACGGCAGCGAGCTGTGGCTTACCCCCGACGACGTCGAGGACCTGAGCGACATGTCCGTCGAGGTGGGTGAGTACTTCACCTTCCTCCCGGAGTTTACCCCTCAACTGTGGCAGACGGCCCTGGGGTTCCTCGAGCGATGGCTGGAGCGCTCCCGCCTGCGTCGCTACTCGGCCCACTACATGCTCCTGTGTCGCAAGCCGACCGATGTGACGGACTGACGCCGTCGCGGCCGCGGTGCCGCTTGAATCCTGTGGGGGATGTTGCGAGAATCTCGCGCGAAGTGCGTGCCGTTGAGTCGCGGCGCTTGAGGGAAAGACAAGCGAAACCATGAACGCTTCGGTCGAACCAGACACCCCTGCACGAACCGATCCGCTGGGCGAGATCGCGCGACGGGCCGCTCGGGCAAAACGAACCCTCTGCCTGGCCGAAGGCGGTGACCCGCGGACCCTCCACGCGGCCGGCGAGATCGTCGCGCGGGGCCTGGCCAAGGTCGTCGTCGTCGGCAGTGCCGAAAAGATCGCCGAGCTGGCCGACCGAGAGGGCGTCTGCCCCGAGGGCTTGGACACCATCGATCCCAAGACGAGCGACCTGCTGGACGGCTTCGCCGCCGAATACCGGGCCCATCGCGAGGGGGAGGCCATTACCAACGGCATGGCCCGACGGATCGTGTCCGACCGCGTCTTCTTCGGCGCCTATCTGGTTCGCAACGGGGCTTGTGACGGGCTGGTTGCCGGTAGCGTGGCCTCGACGGCCAAGGTCATCAGCGCGGCCCAGCACTGCGTGGGGTTGGTCGAGGGCTTTCAATCAGTCAGCAGCTTCTTCGTGATGGTCAGCCCGCACGCCGAGTTCGGCGAGAACGGCGCGATGATCTTCGCCGATTGCGCCGTCGTGCCCGATCCAACCGCCGAGGAGCTGGCCGACATTGCCCTGGCCGCGGCCGACAACGCCCGCGCTTTGCTCGGGGCCGAGCCAAGGGTGGCCATGCTCAGCTTTTCCACGCACGGGTCGGCCCGCCACCCCCATGCTGACAAGGTCGTTCGCGCGACCGAACTGGTCCGGCGACGCAACCCCGACCTATGCGTGGACGGCGAGGTGCAGTTCGACACGGCCGTCGTCGAGTCGGTGGCGAGGCGCAAAGCACCGGACTCGCCCGTCGCCGGGCGGGCCAACGTCCTGGTCTTCCCCAACCTCGACGCCGCCAACATCGGTTACAAGCTGGCCGAGCGGCTTGGAAAGTGCCGCGCCGTTGGCCCGATCTTGCAAGGCCTGCGGCGGCCCTGCAACGACCTGTCCCGCGGCTGTCGCTGGCAGGACATCGTGGACGTGGCCGCCATCACCGCACTCCAGGCGACCCGCGCGAGCACGTGATGATAAGCACCCGGTTTCGATGGTTTGTCGCTTCGGTGGTGATCGCGGTATCGGTCTGGACCGCCGACCGCCCGGCCCGGGCCCAAGTCACCCTCCGTCGGCTGACGCTGGTGACCGTCACCGACACGACGGCCACGCTGACGTGGGAAACGGACCGCCCGGCCAACACCCTCGTCCGCTACGGCACGCAGCCGGGCCGGCTCGACCGGCCCGTCTCGTCGGGCGACGCACCGGTCCGATTCCACCATTGCGAGCTTCGCGGACTTCGACCCGGAACGCGGTACTACTACGTCTGCCAGAGCGGCGCAACCAGGGAGTCGACCGCGCCGCTGTCGCCCGGCCGGTTCACCACGCTCGTCCCGCCGCCCGGGCCGGAGCTGTTCCGATTCGCCACCATGACCGACACGCACGTCGGGCAGGAGTGGGCGGCCCGGTTGGCGTTGTCCTCCGGCAAGATCGTCAGCGAAGGCGTGCAGTGGCGCGACCCCGATGTGCCCTTCTGGGAGCTGGCGGTCCGCGCATCTGTCGACGAGATCAACGCGCGCAGGGTGGCCTTTGCCGTCGTCAAGGGCGACGTCACACACAGCGGGACCGACGGTGAGTTCTCGGCCGCCAAGCGTCTGCTCGATCAACTCGAGCAGCCGTACCACGTCGTCCGCGGGAATCACGATGCGCTCACGCCGCTGCTGCGAACGTTCGGTCGGCGTCGTCCGTGGTACAGCTTCGATCACCAGGGGGTTCACGTCGTCGTGCTGGACACCGAGCCGATCGCCCATGGGTCAGCGCCATCGTTCCAGGCCCAGTTGACGTGGCTGGCCGACGATCTGGCCAAGCACGGGCAGAAGCGAACGTTTGTTTTCGTCCATCGGCCGATCCCACCCAAGCTCACCCGCGCCACCGGTCGGGTCAGCCAGTCGCTGTACAAGCTCGGCAGGGACATGCTGAAGAAGGGGCTTGGGGCGCGGGCATCGT
Organism: uncultured Planctomycetales bacterium; assembly: GCA_964403235.1. Taxonomy (GTDB): domain Bacteria; phylum Planctomycetota; class Phycisphaerae; order UBA1845; family JAFGLZ01; genus JAFGLZ01. Next base: position 11,027 of record CAYOGX010000005.1, read on the forward strand.
CGGTCCTCGACCGAGCCAGCGGGCGCGATCCGGCCATCCAGCCCGCCAACGCCGTGCGGTTGGCCGAGCTGTTCCGCCGCCATGGCCGCGTCGTCGGCGTGTTCGCCGGGCACTTGCACCGCAACTACGTCGGCTATTGGCCCGAGCAGACGGGCAACCTGCCCTACGTCGAGACGGCCTCGACCAAAGAGTACCCGTGCGGGTACGCGATCACGCGGGTCTTCGCGGGCGGGTACCTGCACGCCTATCACGTGCCGGCTGAGGCGCGATGCCTCGAATGGTCGGCCATGACGCAAGACGCCTACGCCAAGATCGGTTTTGCGAGCAAGGTCGGCGGCCTGACCGATCGATGTTTCGTCGTCCGGTTCGACCAGCTCGACCTCAACCCGCGCAAGTAGGGTCCCAAGAAAGGGGACGGGAGTTAATCCCGTTCGGCACTCCGTTTGCAGTGGGCGTAGGTGATGGTAGGGTCGAGCGTACGCAGGGGCCAACGCAGGTCGGAGGAGGGAGGGCGGGGGCGAATTCGGCGCAGCATCAACGGCTGGCGGGCGTTGAAGGCACTGTCGGCTTAGGACTGACGCTGAAGCTTGGCGATGTGGGCCAGGAATTCGTTCTCCTCGGCCAGTCCGATGAAGTCGAAGCACACCCTCTCGTACGTACGCAGCGTCGGTTTGCCGCCCGTCCACAACGCGATCAGTGGACACGCCAGGATCGTATCACCTTGCTCGGGGCCACCACGGCCTCTCTTGCCGCTGGCCTTGCGATGCGGCGTGCATTCGCTTTCGACGATCCGTAGCGGCCCTTTCAGGACGTCCTTGCCGTTGGGGAAATGAACGACTGCGTCCCGAACGATCCCCGCCGCCAACGCTTCATCCGACAGCTCACGTTCCTCGGTCACCCCAAAGACGTTGTTGTCCCGGGTCCGACACACGAACGACGATCCCGCGTCGATGATCCGCTGGAACAAGGCGAACTTCGCGTAGCCCCGATCCATCACGTACACACGATCGGGCACCATAGCCCTATCGAGCACATCACGCTCACTGGCGTTGGCGTCGGTCTCGCGCGCAGGCGTCGTCGTGCAGGTGCTTGAGGACCGGCAGCAACTGTTGGAAGTGCTTGAACCCCTGGAGGTCCTTCTCCCGGATCTTGGCTTTGGGCTTCCGTGGCATACATCAACAGTATGCGCTACAAATCGCGAGCGCGCAAATAAGGTCTGGCGCGAAAAAGTACGGTCTCGCGCGAACCGCCCCGGCACACCGCGACGGTCGGCGAGCGGCGTGCCGAACGGTATTGAAGCCTGACCCCCCTTTTTCTAGGGCGTGGCGGGGACGACGCCGATGGTGGCGATCCCGTTCGGGCGGAGCTGAACCGCGACGGCGTTGTCGGACACCGTGAGCGCGTCGCGGGGCGTCTCGACGGGCGCGGCCGTGCAGGCGCGGTCGATCTGACGGCCGCCAGGCAGGTTGAACTTCAGCGTGCAACGAGAGGGTTTGCCCCGCTGCTCGAGCAGCCGGACGATGAGGGCGTCACCGGTTTCGGCCAGCTTGAGACAACTGACGACCACCGGGTCGCCCTCGATCTCCAGTAACGACCGGTGCAGACATTGCCCGGCCCTCTGACCGGCCGTCAGCCAGACGGGCTCGAGCGGATAGAACGGCTGCCATGCGAACCGCGTCGTCCGGACTGAATCATGGGCTCTGGCATACGACGTCAGCCGGTAGCGAAACGTGAGCGTCCCGCCCTGACCGGCCTTGAAGTTCGTGTACCAATAGTTGTTCATCACCAGCGAATAGAGGTGACCAGTGTCGAAGGCGATCTGGTCCGCCCACTTGTAGACGTTCAGGTCGCTGGCGACGACGACGGGCGCCTCGAGCGGCGCGAGCACGACGCCAAACCCATCGCCACACACGTCGACCCAGTGTTGGATCGAATAGAAATCCTGGCAGGAGTACGTAAGCTGATCCTTGCCCGGCCGCATGATCGCGTCGGCGATCTGGAACCGGATCTCGGGTGACGGTACGTCGAACGGGAAGGCGAAGTACACGCCCTCGGGCTCGTAGACCTCCTCCTTGGTGACCGCGTTCACGACGTCGACCAGCTCCAGATCGTTGTAGAGACGGACCCGTTGCTTGATGCGCGGACAACTCGGCAGCGACGCTTCTATGGTCAACTCCGAGAAGACGGGGCCTTCGACGCGCGGACCCCACCGTCCGTCGCGCGCGGCCACCCGCTTGAACCGAACGGGCCGCTTCTTGTTGATCGCGTCCCTGCCGCCGATGGGCGTTTCGTAGATCGCCTGGTTGCCGCGATAGTCCGCGTCTCGATCGAGCAGTTCCCGCTTGAGCCGCTTGTCGAACCAGCTCACCAAGCCGCCGGCCTCCGGCGAGACGGTCAGACGATAGGATGCGTTTTCCAACGTCCCGCCGGCGGGCCGTACGGTGTCGGCCTTCTCGGGTCCCGTCGACTCGATCGAGTAGCACACATAGCCCAGCGGCGGGACGTCTCGGGCGATGAAGACAGCCGACTTTCCGTCCCGGCAGATCTGGGCGGGAAGGCGCTTCTTCGTGCGCGTGTCGACGACGGATATTCCCGTGGCGCCGTTGAACGGTGTGTCGGCCAGGGGCAGCTCGACGACATCGGTCCGCGGCCAGGCAAGTGCGTTCCAAACGGCGATGCTGTGCGCGCCGGCGGCGGGAACCGACTCGGACAGTTGCTCGAGCGCACGGTGATGCAGCTCGTCCGTCAACCGCTTCGCTTCGTACGCGTTGGCCGATTTCCACTTCCACTGTCCGAGCGTGTTCTCGCTCCGCGGCTCACTGACGCTGCCCGACGCCCCCCACGTGTGCTCATCGAAGTGGATCATCTTGTCATAGGCGCGGTCGATGGCCTGGCGGGGATACGTCGTGCCCGGCCGGTCGAGCCACAGGACCGTCCACAGGGCCTCGGCCGCGACGAGCCGGTCGTGGACCAGGCGATTCATCCCGGTCTCGAGCGCGGAGCTCGCGGGTCCTTCCGCCCACCAGCTCGGGATGTCGCCGCGATGGACCTCGCACCGCGGGCTGTAACGCTTCTCGAGCACCTCGAGGAACTCCCGATTCGTCGCGACCACCACCTTGGGCCAGATGTACTTGGCGTTCCACGCCCGTGCGTTCTTGCTGGTGTCGAGGTCCGGCGGCAGGTTGTCGCCGCCCATCCGCAACTGGATGTCGTCGACCCGGCAACCCGCGTCCTCGTTTCGACGGATGACCGCCTCAAACGCGCCTTCGTGCAGGCCGGGTTCGCGGAAGAAGTTCCCCTCGCGATAGCTGTCGGTATACCACACGAACAGCCGGCTGCCGTCCGGACCTTCCCAGTAGAACGGCCGGGGGACGGCCTTGGGCCGGTACCACAGGAACTGCCCCCGGATCGAGTTCGCGCGGAACGACACCCGCTCGATCCCCGCCTCGCGGAACAACTGCGGCAGCGCCCACGCGTAGCCGGGCACGTCATCGATCATCGCCGTGTCGATCGAGACGTTGTAACGCCTCCGCAATGCCTCGGCGTAGTAGAGACAGCGGATCAACTCCTCGTGCCCGACCAACTCGGTCGGCATGTTGAGGTAGTATCCGCAGATCTCGATCCGCCCCTGCCGGGCCAGCGCCATGAGTCGGGCGACCTGCTCGGGACTGTGGCGCTCGATGTAGTTCTTGACCAGCCCGGACACCTCGACCGTCCACCGGTATCGACTCTCGACCGGCCAGTCGGCGGTCTGGTCGCAGTACTGTTGTGCGGTGTCCATGTCGCGCGATAGCCGCTCGATCACCTCGTCCTGCGGGTGGGTGTATCCGATGTCGTAGTGGGTATGCGGCGTCATGTAGAAGGTCCACTTACGGGCCGGGGCGATCGCACAGCGACATTCCAGGCGCTTTGGCAGGGACGTCTCAAACGTGACGTGCAGCTCGGCCGGTGCGCTCGGCTCGGGGACCAGCAGCGGATACGCCCCGTCAACGAAGTCGGACGCCTTCACGCCCCGCGTCTGCGACGTGTCACCGAACCGGATCGACAGCGTGCCGTCGACGGGCTCCGGCTTGTCCCGTGCGACGGTGCGGAGGTCGATCCGCCTGGCTGGTCCCTCCGCCGTCCGATGCACGAACGGCGTCGGCTTCAACGCCATGGTTATCGTCTGTCGAAGCTGCATCCGGTGCGCCTCCCGCTCGCCGGCTACGCGCCTCTGAAGGGCATCGATTCGGGTGCCGGACAGGATGCGGACGTTTCGGAACGCGACGCGGCTGGCGTCCTGCACGATCAAGCCCACGCGTCCGGGCCGCCGTTCCGTCGTGCGGTGACGAAGCTGCCACGCCGGCTCGGCGGTACCCGCGGGCCAGAGCTTCCCCAGGACCATCTCCTCGACGGCCGCAGCCTTGAACCTGTACCACCGACCGGGCCTTATGCGCAACCGCCCGACGCCGCAGGGGATCTGCTTGACCCGACCCTTGTCGTACCGCAACACCTCCAGCGTGTCATGCCGGTCGTAGTACCGGACCACCAGACACGTCCGGTCATCCTGCGCGCGGAGCACGAGCCCGACGTTCCGCCGGCCCGACCCGGCCAGCCGGACCTCGGCCTGGATCACGACGTCGGTGGTCGGGGGCATCTTAACGAGTCGCGCAGTGTTCTCGACCTTGCTCGTGCTGGTCAACGCGCGGTCGCTTGCGGACCAGTTTCCCTTGTTGAAGTACGGCTGCCAGTGACGGGCGTCGGGCGTGAGTTCATCGCTCAAGCGCGCCGCAGCGCCATGCGCTTCGCGAGAGCGCCCACAGCACGCAAACATCATTGCCCAAACCACGAACCATCTCGCCCACCTCATGCGGGACCTCCGGACGTTGGCTGGCCGCCTGTCTGCCGCTGGCAGCTTGTACCCGTTTAGCGTCCATCTGTGGGGTGGCATGGGCAGGACCCGACCCATGAGGGCCGGGTTTTGCCCGTGCTCGCACGATAACGGGCGTTCGCACGGGCAAACTTCGCTCGTTCCTCGCGAAGCCTGCCCATGCCACCCAGCAAAGACGCTGAAAACATATGCCAGCTTGCTGCCAGTGCCCCACGACCGCATGGCGGACCCTACGCGGATCAGCCGACGACGTTGCCGATCTCACCCGAGGACCGCTTGGCGCCCTTGATGATGGCGTTCATGAAGGTCGACCGCAACGGCTTGATGGCCATGGCCGCCTTGAACGGCGGCGACTTCTCCAAAACCGCCAGAACCCGTCCGATCGCCCGGTGGCTCAGTCGCTCAGGCTCGTCGAACAGCAGGTTGGCCAGCTTGCCCCGCTCGATCGCCATCGACACCATCCGATCGAAGACCGTCTCCGGCGTGAACACCCGCCGCTCGCGCGATCTCATGGTGATCGCGCCAAACTCACAGGCCGAATAACAGACACCACACCCAAGGCACATGCCGGCATCGAACACGGCCCACTTGCGCTTTTCGTCGCCCTGGCCCTCCTCAACCAGATCGATCGCATCCACCGGGCACGCCTTGACGCACTTGCCGCACCCCTTGCACTTGGCCAGGTCGACGTCCATGATCCAGTTCGACGACACGATCGCGTTGCGGATGTCGTAATCCTTGATGGCCTGGATCATCCCGCAGCAACAGCCGCAGCAACTACACAAGTACGTGACCTTGCGCTGGACGTTGTCGCCGGTCTGTGCGAGCCCGGCCTCCTTGGCCGTCTCCAACACACGCATCGCCTCGGCGGTGGTGATCCGCCGGGAGATTCCGCTGCGGATCATCATCTCCGCCCCGTAGTTGAGCGACATGCAGACCTCTTGCGGCCGGTCGCAGGCCTGGCCCAGGTGGCTTGCCTTGTGACGGCAAGCGCAGAGCGAGACGCCCACGGCCGACGCCGACTGGATGATCTGGCTCGCCCGTTCCCAGTCGAGGATCTCGGTGTGGTCCGTCTCGGGCAGCGCCTCCTCGCGGACGAGCGACCGGCCGATCTGCGTCTGGCCTTGGAACACCGCACTTTGGAACCGGTCGTCCTCCTTCATGTACAGCTCGAAGAGACGGGCCAGCTCGGCCATGGGCAGATCGTCTCGGGCACGCATGAACGTGAACTCGAAGAAGCCCACCACGACGGGCGTGAGGAAGAAGTAGCGGCGCCCGTTGCGCTCGAGGTCGACCACCAGCCCCCGTCGCGCCATGTCGATCAGCTTGTCGCACAACTCATCTTCGGGCATATCCAGTCTGCGCGACAGGGCGCCGAGCGGCGTGGGTTGGCTGGGGATCCGCCTGGCGAGTTGGGCTTCCTCGGGGGCGAACAGGAGTCGCAGGATCTTCATGAAGGTCGGCGAGTCCGGCGCGCCGGTCACGTTACGGTCCAGACGCTGCTGCAACAAGCGATACTCACGGTCAACGTTGACAATGTGGCCCATACATGTCTCCACGCGCGCGGGGCGCTGCTCGCCAGGCCCTCACGATTCAGTCCGATCTTGGTCACCAGTCGCTTCGTCGGGGTGGGGGCCGCCGCAGTTCCAGCAGACCTCGAATCCGGCGGGCACGTGTTCGTTGCAGGCCAGGCAGATCCATTCGGCGCGGGCGTACTCGGCTGGCGGCTCGTCGGCGGCCGCGAAGGCATGGAGCGCATCGAAGAAGAACCCCCGAGGGACGCGGATGCCGCCACCAAAGAGGCGGACCCTCCCCCCGTAGAGCCGCTCCAATTGGGCGTCGTCAACCAGATAGGGGATCTGGGCGCCATAGAGGATGGTCTTGGCGACGCCGGGGACATTGGCCGGCACGAACTCAGAGACGCTCACCCAGTCCCCATCCGGCACCAGCGCGGACAGATCGAACGACGACCCGCACTCCGGACAGACGTCGGCCGCGGCGCCCGCGAGCACACTGCCGCATTCCGCGCACGAAAGACCCAACTCCGGCAACGGACGCTCCTGTCCCGTCAGCGCAGGCTCGCGCTTCTTGACGTAGTGGTCGTCCGGGTCGGCCAGTTGAACGGCATCCACCACCCCCAACGCGCTCTGGTCCTCGAGCATCTCGCGGACGGCAAACTCGGTGCCGCACTCGGGACATCGCTCGTCCATCAGACCGGTCAGGAGATAGCCGCATTCCTGACACACCAGCCCGATGTTAGGGATGGGACGGTGCATGCTGAGCAGGTATCGCATATCGAACGGCTGGCCGCAGGCGCCGCACCGATGGATCTGCAAGCCCGCCAATGGGGCGTCGCAGTTCAGACAGCGCAGGCCCCAATCGGGAATCGGCAACTGGTCGATATCGAGCATGACATGATTATACAGCCAACGCTTGCGTTCTCCGAACCGCCGCACCCCACAGAACGCCGTCATCGGCTCTCAAACTTGGCGAACGCGTCGGTCTGGAACAACTGTTTGGCGAGCAGGGCGTAGCCGATGCCCAGCGGGTGGCTGGCATCCGCGTAGTGGTCGCTGGGCAGTATCGGCGGGACCAGGTGGGTGATCTGCTCGGCCTCGAGCCACTCGGCGATGCCGCGCTTCCGGTCCGTGTAGGCGTCGGCGCTGGCGGGGCGCAGCATGTGCTCATTGAAAGGCCCGACCAGGACGAACAGCCGGTTCCCGCGCTCGCGGAGGACCTCGATGAGCCGTCGGAACGACTGCCACTGAAAGGAGCTGGCCAGCTCGACCCACGGGAACGCCGCCTTGTTCACCCCGCGCTGGGTCCAGGGCAACGGTTCGTGCTTGAACTGCTTCGCGGAAGATGGCATCCGCAGCGTGATCGCACTGAACGGATTGTCATAGGGGTGTTCCAACGACCAG
>CAYOGX010000006.1:0-17466 GCA_964403235.1 uncultured Planctomycetales bacterium
CATCGAGGTGTAGCCCTCGGGGCAGCGGGCCCAGACGTAGAAGGTGGCCTCTGGTCGCGTCACGCCGAAGCCGATCTTGTTCAGCCCGTCGACGAGGACGTTCCGCCGCTCGCGATAGACGTCGAGGCAGCCCTTGACCTCGACGTGATCGGCGTGGGCCAGCGCCTCGGTACCCGCCTGCTGGATCGCGTTGAACTGGCCCGAATCCATGTTGCTCTTGATTCCCGCCAGCGCGGCGATCACGTCGGTGTTTCCGACCGCCCACCCGATCCGCCAGCCCGTCATGTTGAACGTCTTGCTGAGCGAGTGCAGCTCGACGCACACGTCCTTCGCGCCGGGGGGCTCCAGGATGCTGTTCGGGCGCTGGTCGAAGTACAGCTCGCTGTAGGCGGCGTCGTGGACGATGACCAGGTCGTTCGCGCGTGCGAACTCGACGGCCTCGGTGAAGAGCTCGATCGTCGCGCACGCGCCCGTCGGGTTGTTCGGGTAGTTCAGGAACATCAGCGAGGCGCTGCGGGCCACGTTGGACGGGATCGCGCTCAGGTCGGGCAGCCAGCCGTTGGCCTCGGTCAGCGGCATGTGGTAGGGCACGCCGCCGGCGAAGATGCTGGCGGCCTGGTAGACTGGATAGGCCGGTTGCGGGACGAGTACGTGATCACCGGGGTTCACCACGGCCAGCGGCAGATGGCCCAGGCCCTCCTTCGTGCCGATCAGCGTGATTAGCTCCCGCTGCCAGGCCACCTCGACGCCGAACCGCTGCTTCATGAACTTGGCGGCCTGCTCGCGGAATTCGGGCACGCCCTCGTCGAACGGGTAGCGGTGGTTCCGCGGGTCGTCCAGCGCGACGGCCATCCGCTTGCGGATGAACTTGGGCGTGGGGAAATCCGGGTCGCCCACGCCCAGGTTGATGACGTCCTTGCCGGCCGCGATCGCCTCGCGGCGCTTGCGGTCGATCTCGATGAATAGATAGGGCGGTAACGCCTGCAATCTGTCGGCGGGTTCAAACGGCATCACCTCGACTCCAGTGAAGCGACAGGTCTGGTGTCCCGGGGCGGTTCGTCCGTGGTATGCGGCCGCTGCCCTGTTGTGATGGACGATTGTAGTAACCGCGCGCTTGAGGCGTCAACAGGCGTTCCCGTCGGCACCGTGTCGCCCCGTCGCGATCGTCTCTTCGGCCTGACCCGATCTGGTTGGGTGCTGCGCTACACCTGCTCCTTGATCACCCACGGGTCGCGGTAGGTGCGCTTGACGAGCTTGTTGGCGTCGTCACTGTTGGTGAACCGCTCGGCCTTGCCGTCCCACAGGAGCTTCTTGCAGCCGACCCTCAGCGAGATGTTGCCCAGGTTGCAGAGCGTCGTGGACAGGTGGCCGTCGAGGATGTCGGAGTTGGGGCGCTCGCCGGAGCGGATGCACTTGAGGAAGTTGTCCTGGTGCCAGACGTTGCCCTGGACGCCGTGGGCGTGCCCGGTCTCGACGTTCTGCTTGGCGTTCTTCGGGTCCATGCCGAAGGCCTGCCAGCCGCCGCCGTGTCGGCCCAGGTACATCTGGCCCTTCGTCCCGTAGATCTCGACCCGCGTCGAGTTGAACCGCCACTCCGGGAAGATCTCCTTGTCGCGGATGGCCCAGTCGGTCTTGTGTTGGTAGGGCGTCCACATGGCCAGCTCGAACGTCATCGTCATCTTGTCGAACTCGTAGACGACCGTCTGCGTGTCCGGGGCGTCGAGCGGGTCATCCACGGCGAACTTGCCGCCCGCACAGTACACCGCCTTCGGGCTCACCGAACCGATCACCCAATTGGCCAGGTCCATCTGGTGCACGCCGTCGTTGATGATGTCCCCGCCCGAGTAGTCCCACCACCAGTTCCAGCGGAGCCGATCGGGGTTGTACTGCCGCATCGGGGCCGGGCCCACCCACAGGTCCCAGTTGATGTCCTTGGGCGGGTCGCAGTCCTTGGCCGCCTTGAAGCTGCTCCGCTTCTTGATCATGTTGTAGACCTTGATCACGTGGATCGAGCCGAGCCCGCCGCCCTTGATGAACTCGATGCACTTGCGCATGTACTCGCAGCTCCGCGACTGCGTGCCGAGCTGGACGACCTTGTTGTACTTGCGGGAGGCCTCGACCATCTTTCGGCCCTCCCAGATGCTGTGCGAGGCGGGTTTCTCGACGAAGGCGTGCTTGCCGGCCTGACAGCCCCACACGACCGGCAGGGCGTGCCAGTGGTCGGGGGTGGCGTTGATGATGGCGTCGACGTTCTTGTCGTCGAGGATCTTGCGGAAATCGCTGACGGCCTGGGGCTTCTTGCCTTGCGCCTTCTCGACTGACTTGGCGGCGGCGTCGCGCTTGCTCTGCCGGGCGTCGCAGACGTAGGCGACCTCGCAGTCCTTGACCTTCAGGCGCCGGGCCGCGAACTTGCCGGCCAGGTAGCTGCCCCGCCCGCCCAGGCCGATACAGCCCAGGATGATCTTCTCGTTTGCGGATTTGCGGCCAGCCGCCTTGGCCGCCGACGTGCCCGCCGTCAGCCCCATCGTCGCGAGGGCGGAGTTCTGCAGGAAGTCTCTTCGGTTCATCGGTTCGGATGCCATCGTTGGGTCCTCCGGATCTGGTCGATCCTCAGTTCATGCCGCGTTGATTCGGAAGGGGGAATCCCGGCTTCTCGGTACTGTGGCAGGCATTGTAGCACAAACCGCCGCCGCCGCCAGGCGAGTGCGCTGGGCTTGGTCATGTCGTCTTCGGGGCGCAAGGTCTGCATGTGGGCGCCAAATCTTGCGCGGGGTTGTCCGGCCCGAGCGGTGCCGGATGATCCTCATTCATCAGGCCCTGGATTTGCTAACCTTAGACAGGGCATGGGTTTAGGAGTGGTTGGTGCCGTGTTTCCGCGCGGGGTTCGCCGTTGGCGGGTGCGTTGGCACGGCGGGTGCCTGGTTGGCGAACGTCGCCATCTATTCGTCGGGGTTGCGCGAGCAAGACGATGGACCGCACCGGCCAATCGAGAAGACCGCGGACCAACAGGCCTGTCCAGGATTGGTCGCGGATTGGCAGTCGGGTCCTCGACGCCGCGCGGATCGCAACGGCCATTCACCTGGCCCGCGAGGCCCGACGAACCGGTCAGGGCGGCGGGGCGAAGGAGTCGCCGCGCAGGACTTAGGGTGGATTACCCATGAGCTACGGACTGTGGCTGTCGGCTGCAGGCCTGCAAGTCAACCAACATCGGCAGGCCGTCATCGCCAACAACCTGGCCAACCTCGGTACGGCCGGATTCAAACGCGATCTGGCCGTGTTCCGCGAGCGCGACGTCGAGAGCAGAACCGCCCCGGGGGCGACGGCCCTGAGGCATCGTCTGTTGGACCGAATGACCGGCGGGACGTGGCTCAACCCGACGCGGACCGATTTCAGCCAGGGCGCGTTGGAGAAGGGCGGCCCGCTGGACGTGGCCATCGAAGGGAATGGGTTCTTCACGGTGCAAGTGGGCGACCAGACGCGGTACACCCGGGACGGGCGGTTCACACTGAACGCGTCCGGCGATCTGGTGACGGTGGCGGGGGGGCACGCGGTCCTGGACGCCAACGGCCAGGCCATCCACATCGGCCGGGCGGACCCGAACAGCATAGCCATCGAGAGCGGGGGGAGGATGTCGATCGGCGAGCGGCGCGTCGGCACGCTGGGCGTGACCGACTTCGCCGATCGCAGCCGGTTGATCAAGGTCGGCCAGAACCTGTTCGACGGCCAACACGCCGAGCCGACCGAACCGACCGGCCAGGTCCAACAGGGCTACGTCGAGGCGTCGGGGGTCGAGCCCACCACCGAATTGGTCCAGATGATCGAGGCGGCCCGGGCCTATCAGCTCAACGCGATGCTGATCTCGCTACAGGACGGGATGACTGCCAGGACCGTCAACGACGTGGGACGTGTGGCTTAGATGAGCGACGGCCGACCGGGCGGAACCCGGTGACCGGCTAGGAAGGGCAACGAGACATGGCCATCACCGCACTACATGCCGCCGCGTCCGGGATGAGGGCGCTGGACGAGAAGCTCAACGTGCTGGCGAACAACCTAGCGAATGTCAACACGGTGGGTTTCAAGCGGTCCCGTGTGAATTTTGAGGACCTTCTGTACTTGGTTAGGCGTCAACCAGGTCTCCAGAACGCCGACGACCGCTACCTGCCCCACGGGATCCAGGTGGGAATGGGGGCCAAGGTCAGCGGCACGCAGTTGAACTTCGAGCAGGGGTCACCCGAGGCGACGAACCGGGCGCTGGACCTGATGATCGAGGGAGACGGGTTCTTCCGGGTGCTGTATAACGAAGGGGGGCAAGATGTTACAAGCTACACGCGGGCGGGCAACTTCACGCTGAACTCGCAGGGGGAGATCGTTCTGGGTAACAGCCTGGGGTCGCGGCTGGACCCGAGCATCACGATTCCGCAGACGGCCGTCGAGATCCAGGTCAGCCCGAACGGGCTGGTGCAGTATCGCGAGGCGGGTCAGCCCAACCTGACCGAGGCCGGCCAGATCCAGTTGTCGCGGTTTGTGAACCCCGAAGGGCTCCTCCAGCTTGGCAAGAACCTGTATCTGGCCACCGATGCCTCGGGCGATCCGATCGACGCGAATCCGGGCGAGCAGGGCACGGGCACGATCCTGTCCCGCCACACCGAGATGAGCAACGTCGATCCGGTACGGGAATTGGTCCAGTTGATCTTTACGCAGAGGGGATTCGAGCTGAATGCACAATCGATCAAGGCGGCGGATGAGTCGCTGCAGACCGTGACGAACCTGAAACGGTACTAAGCCTATTGCCGGGGCTGGTAGGACCTGGCCCGCCGTAAGGGACTGAGCGGGTCAGAAGAGCAGGACGCTACGATGTATCGCAAGGATTGCGACAGCCTTAGACGTCACTTGAGGGTTCTAACGAGTTGGACCGCCCTCGGTGGTATCGCCGCGCTGACGGTCGGGTGGCTCGCGCAGCCGGCGGGGGGCGCGGCGGTTCGGATGTGGCCCAAGACCGTCGTCGACCGCGACGAGATCCGCGTGGCGGACGTGGCTGAGGTCCTAAATGCCGTGCCGGGCCAGGCGTCCCGGTTCGGCGCAGTGGTGGTCGGGTCGTCCCCGACCCCTGGCCAGGAGACCGAGGTGGCCTTGGATGACGTTCGCCAGGCCCTGATCAAGGCGGGGGCCAATCCCATCGAGTTCACCGTGCGGGGCGCGGTGCGATGTCACGTGACGCGGCCCCTGACGCTGCGGGTGGTCGATTCGGGCGATCAGCAGCCCGCGTCGTCGCGGTGGTGGTGGCCGGCGACGGCACGAAATCGCCCCGACGGTCATGCCGGTGACGATCGAACACTGGAGGCTGCGTCTGTCGTTCCGGACGAGATCACCGTGGCCGCCCATCCGGCCGCCGGACCGGCGGTGACCCTCGAAGAAGTGATCAACGAGTACGTTTCCGCCAAGCTGGCCCGGCTTGGCGGGCAAATCCATCTGCGTTTCAGCCCCAATGCACGGACGGTCCTGTCGCTGGCGAGCCCGGCGTACGAGTTCCGGGTCCACTGGCGGGGCGAGAGGCGGCTCGGTTCGTGCGGGCTGGACGTGGACATCCTGCAAGGCGGCAAGCTCAAACAGACCGTCCCGATGGTTGTCGAGGTGTCGGTGACGCTACCGGTGGTGGTGGCGGCGCGTCCGATCAATCGCGGGCAGGTCATCCGGGCGCAGGACGTGCAGCTCGAGGATCGAGATTTCTACCACCTGGATCGGATCGGTCTGACGGACGTGTCGCCCGTGGCGGGCCAGCAGGCCCGTCGGCTCGTACGGAAGGGCGAGATGCTCGTCGCCCGCGACCTGAAGCCTCGGCCCCTGGTCAACCGTGGGGAACTGATCACCGTCTGGTCCCAAGTCGGTGGGTTGCAGATCGAGACGGTGGCCAAGGCGTTGGGGTCCGGCACGTACGGGGACACGATCGAGGTCCGCAACGAGACGTCGCGTGAGAAGTACCCGGTGACCGTGATCGGCCCGCAGACGGGCAGAGCGGGCGGGTCCTCGCGGCAGGTGAGCATGGCCCCGCAGGATACGGGAGGGCGACCGTGACGAGGACGGGCAAATCCATTCTGTGGGCAGGCGTGCTGGCGCTGGCGGTGGCGCGTCCGGCGGCGGGGCAGACGTCGTCGCTTCTACGCCGCCATCGGATGGCGGTCACGAGTCAGCCGTACCAGGCCACCGAGACACCGTTGCTGACGCAAAGCTATTCCGGTTGGCGTCGCCGACCGGTTTCGCCGGCCACCAGGACCCTGCAGCGTCTGAGCCTGATGGCCGTCGAGCCCGAGCCGCCCAAGATCTTCAAGGTGCACGACCTGATCACCGTCATCGTGCGGGAGCAGACCAAGTACGAGGCCGACGCCCAGACGGACAACAAGAAGGACGCGAGCTTCGACGCCCTGCTGGACGCCTGGTTCCGCATCCACAACGACAAGTGGCAGCAGCAGGCGTTCGCGGGGGGCAAGCCGCAGATCAAGGCCAAGTTCGGTGGTCAGCTCAAGGGCGACGGCAAGTCCGAACGGGAAGACAAGCTGATCACGCGGATCACGGCGGAGGTCGTCGACGTCAAGCCGAACGGCAACCTGGTGTTGGAGGCCAACGCCACCATCAAGAACGACGAGGAAGAGCAGATCGTCACGCTGAGCGGGACATGCCGGAGCATCGACGTGACGCCGGACAACACGATCCTGAGCACGCAACTGGCGGATAAGCGGTTCAGTGCGAAGCACACCGGTGCGGTCCGGGACGCGACGCGGCGGGGGTGGATCCCCAAGGCGTTGGATTTCCTCAGGCCGTTCTGACGGAGCGAGCGCAACGATGCACCGAAGGCACCTGATGATTCTGAGCTTCGCTGTGGCGGGCATCCTGGCTGCGCCCGCCCGGGGCGCCAAGATCGGCGACGTCACCCGGCTTAAGGGGCGGCGGACCAACACGCTGGTCGGGCACGGGTTGGTGGTCGGTCTGAAGGGCACGGGCGACGGCGACAAGTATGCGCCTGCGATCCGACCGCTGGTGCAGGTGCTCGAGCAGTTCGCCAATCCGGTGCTGTTCAAGGATGACGTGAAGAATACCAAGAACGTGGCGGTGGTGTTCGTGGAGGCCACCTTGCCCGAGAACGGGGTGCGGGAGGGCGATCGGGTACTGGTGCACGTCTCGTCGATCGGGGCGTGCAAGAGCCTGGTCGGCGGTCGGCTGCTGATCACACCGCTGCTGCAAGGGGCGGACAAGACGGACACGACGGTGTACGCGATGGCGTCGGGCCCGTTGGTCACCGATTCGGAACACCCGACCACGGCGGTCGTCAAGGAGGGGGCGACGCTCGAGGTCAGCGTGCTGCACACGTACCTAGCGCGGGGCAGGGAGCTGCTGCACCCGAGCTTGCTGATCCAGCCGACCGAGCACTACATCACGCTGGTGTTGAACGACGTGCACGCGGAGTGGTCGATGGCCAACACCATTGCACAGATCATCAACCAGGAGGCCGCCTTCCCCGTCGCGGATCCTCGCGAGAAGGCGGACGACGCGAGTGAGAGGCCGGCGTCCGAGGCGCCGAAGGAACTGGCCCTCGCGCTGGACCCCAAGAACGTCATCGTCCGCGTGCCGGCTGCGGAGGTCCGAAACCCCGCCAGCTTCGTCGCGTGGATCGAGGGGCTGGACCTGCTGATGCCCGTGACTGAGGCGCGGGTCCTGGTCTCGCGGAAGGACGGGACGATCGTGGTCACCGGCGACGTGGAGATCGCCCCGATGGTGATCACGCACAACGGGTTGACGATCACCACGATGGTGCCGGAGCCGCCTAAGGCGTCGGAGGGGAACCCGCGGGTCGAGGAACAGACCTGGGTGCCAATTGATCCGCAGCGTCGCGGGGGGACGAAGCTGACCGAGCTGGTCGACGCGCTGAACAAGCTGAAGGTGCCGGCCAAGGACCGGATCGCCATCATCGAGAAGGCGTACCGTTCGGGGAAGATCCTGGCCCGGTGGGTCGAGGTGGATTGACCCGGACGAGGACCTGGCACGACGAGCGAAGCCAGGTAGCGACCGAGACGACATGAGCCAGCGATTGAGCAACAGCGTGACGGAAATCCAGGCCCGATCGATGGTCCAGGGCGACCGGGCGCTGGGCGTGGCGCGTGGGCTTCGAGGCCAGGTCCGCGACCGGGTGGGGAGGCCGATCGAGGATCCGAACCGTCAGGACGAGGTCCTACGGAAACGGATCGACGAGCTGGTGGGCATGACGTTCTACGGCACGCTGCTCAAGACCATGCGGGACTCGGCCCTGAAGGCCCCGTACGGTCATGGGGGTCGGGGCGAGGAGGTGTTTCGCGGACAGCTCGACCTGCTGCTGGCCGAGCGCATGGGCCGGGCCCAACGGTTCGACCTGAACGAAGCGATCTATCGCAGTCTGACCCAAGGATCGAAGGCAACGTCGACGGGGAGCAGGATATCGTGACGGCACGCGGTGCGATCGAATCACGGGTCGGTGACCTGGTCGTCCTGTTGGGCGACCTGAAGGAGGTGCACGAGGAGCTGCTGGCGGTGATTCAGCAGAAGCTGGCGGCCATGCGTCGCGCCGACACCGAGGCGTTGAACTCGTGCCTGGCTCGGGAGCAGTTCCTGACCGATCGCATCCGTCAGCGTGAGGGGCTCCGGCAGCAGTTGGTGCAACTGATCGGCAGGGAGCTGGGGCTATCGAGCGAGCAGGTGCAGGGCTTGTCGCTGCGTGAGTTGGCCGAGCGCGTCGACGAACCGCGGCGGGGGCAGTTGCTGGCGTTGTCGGCATGCATACGCGAGACACTGGGCGCGATCGACGCGGCCAATAGGGTCGCGGCGTTGGTGACGGGTGAGATGCTCAAGCACTACCGTCAGGTCTATTCGGCGATGGCGCGATCGGGGCCGTCGATGGGGACGTATTCGTCGAGGGGCCAACTGGCGGCGGACCGTCCGGCGCAGGTGTTCGAGGCGGTGGGCTAGGTAGGACGGCAAGATGGGTCTGGTGAACTCGGCATTGCAGATCGGCAGAAGCGCCCTGCTGGCGTATCAGGGCGGGCTGCAGATCATCGGCAACAACATCGCGAACCTGGGCAGCGAGGGATACACCCGCCAGTCGCCGATGATTGCCCCACTGGGCGGGACGTACGAGGCCGATGGGTTCAAGCCGGGCGGCGGCGTGGCGCTCGCGGAGATCCGCCGGAACATCGACGAGACGCTGAACGTCCGCCTGCGGATGGCCCTGGGCGACCAGAACGGCGCGCTGGCCGAGCACCAGGCCCTGGTCGAGCTCGAATCGCTGTTCAACGCACTGAGCGACGAGGACCTGTCCAGCCAGCTCAACGCGTTCTTCAACGCGTGGGCAGACTTGCAGAACACCCCCGAGGATCTGAGCACGCGAAGCCTGGTGTTGAACCAGGGATCGGTCCTGGCCGAGGCCTTTCGTCGGACGTTGCAGTTGCTTAACAGCCAGTATGAGGCGCTCAACCAGCAGATCACCCAGACCGTCGGCCGGATCAACGAGATCGCCGCCGACTTGGCCGACGTCAACGTTCAGATCGTCATGGGGGAGGCCAGCACCACCACCCCGGTCAGCATGCTCCGCGACCAACGGGACCGATTGCTGGCCGAGCTGTCCGAGCTGGTCGCGATCCAGACCCGAGAACAGCCGGACGGCAGCGTCAACGTCTACATCGGCAACGAGCCGTTGGTCCAACGCGCAACGTACCGCGAGCTGACGACGACGTCGGAGACGGTCAACAGGCGCCAAACGGACGTGGTCCGCTGGAAGGACAACAACAAACAGATCACGCCGTGGGGCGGTCGGCTCGAGGGACTGATGACGGCCCGCGACACGCACGTGGTCGACCAGATAAACAAGCTGGATGCGCTGGCGCTGGCCGTGATCGCCGATGTGAACCGGATCCACGCGGGCGGTCAGGGGCTGGAGGGGTTCCAGACGCTGACGGGCTCGTACGACGTGTTCGATCCGGCGGTGGCGTTGAACACGGCCAACAACAACCTGCCCTGGGTGCCGACAAACGGCAGCTTCCTGATCACGGTCACGAACACGACGACGGGGTTGCAGGAGACCGTGCGGATCGACGTGGATCTGGACGGGATCGGGGCGGACACGACGTTGAACTCGCTGGCGGCGGACATCACGGCGACCGTTTCGGACGTGACGGCCACGGCGACGGCGGACAACCGTCTGAAGATCGACGCCGGCGCGGGATATACGGTCACGTTCGGCGAGGACACGAGCGGCGTGCTGGGCGCGTTGGGCCTCAATACGTTCTTCAGTGGCAAGGACGCGTCGACGATTGCGCTGGACGGCAACATGGTCGGTCAGCCGAACCGCGTGGCGGCGGCAACGTCGGGGCTGGTGGGCGACGGCACAAACGCGGGTCAGATCGCCGAGCTGGCCACGGCCGCCAGTGCGCACCTGAACAACGGACAGAGCCTGCTGGACCAGTACAACGCGACGATGGCGGAGCTGGCGACGACGAGCTCGGCGGCCCAGAACGCCGTGGGCGCCGCGGACGTCATCTCCGGAGCGCTACAGGCCCAGTGGGAGTCGGTCAGCGGCGTCAACCTCGACGAAGAGACACTGATGCTGATGCGGTATCAGCGGGCGTTTCAGGGCGCGGCCCGGATCGTGACCGTGGTGGACGAATTGATCCAGCAGGTTCTGGTCATGACGAGGTAGTCGGCTTGCCCGACCCGGGCGCGGCCCGGGGCATCGGGCCCAGACGGATATAACGATCAATGAACGTCAGTGCAGTCAACGTGGGACGCGTCAGCGAG
Source organism: uncultured Planctomycetales bacterium (assembly GCA_964403235.1). GTDB lineage: Bacteria > Planctomycetota > Phycisphaerae > UBA1845 > JAFGLZ01 > JAFGLZ01. The sequence continues at coordinate 10,816 of CAYOGX010000006.1, forward strand.
AACCTCAAGACGCTCCGTTTGCTGGAGACCTTGAGGCAGAACACGCTGAAGCTGTTCAACGACGAGAACAAGCTGGCGTCCGGCTACCGGTTCCTCAACCCGAGCGAGGATCCGATCGGGGCCGCCAACGCGATGAGGCTGAACCAGGCGATCGAGCAGCAGGACCAGATCCTGACGAACCTGCGGCTGGCGGACGGGTTTCTCAGCGCGACGGACGCCGCCATTATCGACGTCAACTCGCTGCTGATCGAGGCGCAGGACCTGGCGAGCGAGCACGCGAGCAACATGACCAGCCAGGAGGAGCGCGACGCGGCCGCGGTGGTCGTCAACAGCCTCATCGACCAGTTGGTGGTGCTCGGCAACCGAATGCATCAGGGCCGATACCTGTTCGCCGGCCGGTCGATCAACCAGGCGCCGTTCACGACGACAAGCGGGTACGTCGAGTTCGTCGGCGATACGGGCGATCTGCTGACGCACGTCGATGCGTCGCAGGAGCAGGCGTACAACCTGACCGGCGACCGGCTGTTCGGGGCGCTCAGCAGCGAGGTGGCCGGCTGGAAGGATTGGGACGCCCGACTGACGACCGATACTCGGGTGAGCGACTGCGACGGTACGACGGGCAGAGGGGTGGCGCTGGGATCGATCCAGATCACCGAGACGGCCGTGGCGACCTTCACCGTCGACCTGACCGGCGCCGACAGCATCGGGGACGTGATCGACCAGATCAACCAGGCGGCGGCGAACGCCGGCTCGAGCGTCACGGCGGCGATCAACGCGGGCGGCAACGGCATTCAATTGACCACGGGCGGGCCCACGATCGACGTGAGCGACATGGCCCAGGGCACGACCGCACGCGATCTGGGCATCGAGACCAGCGGCGCGGTGGCGATGGTCCCCGGTGCCGACGTCCGCCCGAGGGTGACCGAGTTGACGGAGCTGGGGGACCTGTCCGGTGTGACGCTGGCCAACCTGGCCGCGGGTCTCGTGATCACCAACGGCGCGAAGTCCGCGACGATCGCGACGGGCACGTTGGTGGGCACCGATACGGTGCAGGACCTGCTGAACCTGATTAACGCGGCGGATGTGAACGTCTACGCCAGGCTCAACGACGCCGGCACGGGCATCAACATCGTGAACCGGCTCAGCGGCAGCGTGATGACGATCGGCGAGAACGGCGGCACGACGGCCGAGGAGCTGGGCATTCGATCGATGTACGCCGGGACGAGCCTGTCGGACCTGAACGGGGGCAAGGGCGTCTCGGGCATGGCGGGCCGGACCGATTTCCGAATCGTCGCTCGAGACGGCAGCAGCTTCGACGTCGACATCAACGACGCCAGCGGCGGGCTGGACACCAACGGAGACGGGTCCGAGACGCTCGACGACGTGATCTTTGCGATCAACACGGCCGCGACGGCGGCGGGCGTGCCGGTGACGGCCTCGTTCGCGACGACGGGCAACGGCATCCGACTCGTGGACACCACGGGGGTGAACGGCACGTTGCGGGTCGAGCGGTTGAACCAGTCCTACGCGGTGGACGACCTGGGGTTGACCGGCCTATCGGTCAGCGGCGCCGGTGCGAGCGTGGAGGTGGTCGGTCTGGACGTGAACGGCATCACGCCGGACGGCGTGTTCACCGCCCTGCATGACCTGTACGAGGCCCTGGTGGCCGGTGACACGCAGGGGATCACCGAAGCGGGGGGCAAGATCCAAGACATGATGGCCCTGATCAACCACAGCCTCGGAGAGGTGGGGTCCCGGTCGAAGTCGATGGTCGACCGGCTCGCGTACACCGAGGACGCAGTGGATGCGACGCGCAAGGCGCTGTCGGAGGTGCGGGATCTGGACTACACCGAGGCGATTACGCGGTTTCAGCAGGCCCAGTTGGCCTTGCAGGCCAACCTGATGGCCGGGTCGAAAACGTTGAGTCTGAGCTTGCTGGATTTTGTGGGATGAAGGCAAGGCCAGTGACAGTGAGCCGTAGCCTCTTGGACGGGCCGAGTGACCCGCCCGTTCGTAAGGGGCGATTACCCGGTGGGGAGCCACCGGGCCGCGGGCTGGAGCCCCGCGGGTCGTAGCGTCAAGAGGGTGTCCGGGCGAGGGGCGGCCCGCAGAAGGAAGGGACGCCGTTTCGGACGGTCGGACGGTCGGACGGTCGGCGGGACGGCCGCGAGACGCGACGGCCAATCGAACAGGATGGGTCACACGTAGGAGTCAGTGCGATGGTTATTGAGACCTCGCGTTTTGGCACGGTGGAAGTGGACGAGAATCGTCTCATCGACTTCCCCAAAGGGATTCTGGGTTTTCCGGCCCAACACACGTACGCCCTGATCCAGACGGGCGAGGAGAGCAGCTTCTACTGGCTGCAATCGACGGATCGTCCTGAGCTGGCGTTCGTCGTTTGCGACCCCCGCCTGTTCGTCTCGGACTACCGGATTCCGATCAGGGCCGATGAGCTGGCGGAGCTGGGGCTTGATGACCCGGCCGGCGCTCAGGTGTTTGTGATCGTCAACAAGGTGGAGGAGATGCTGACGGGGAACCTGCAAGGCCCGCTGGTGATCAACTGCGAGACGCGGGCGGCGCGGCAGCTCGTGCTGTCAGACCGTCGATACACGACGCGTCATCCGTTGATGAGGCTGCCCCAGCGTGAAGAGGCCGCCGTCAGCCGGACCGCCTAGACGACACCGAGGCGATCGGACCCAACGGAGCGGGCGGGTGTGAAAAGGATGGTCGGCTTTGCTGTGCTCATCACGGACGATGGCCGGGGCCACCATCGCTGCACCCACAGGCGTCGGAATCGGGCCTCAACGGTCGGCGGATAGCCAAGAGGCATCGTCGTGCCGGGGCTCGGGGCAGGTGAGCCTGGTACCGGCCTGCGGACGCCTGCAACGGTAACGGCATCATGGAATCCAAGGAAGGAGCCAAGGATGCTGGTGCTATCTAGACAACGCGATGAAACCATCGTGATCGGCGACGACGTCGAGATCACGGTGGTGGACATTCGCGGGGACAAGGTGCGGTTGGGGATCACGGCTCCCACCAAGATCCCCGTACATCGCAAGGAAGTGTATGACGCTATCAAACGGGAGAATGCGGCAGCGGCTGACGTCAAGCCGGAGGATATCACCGTGGTGGCTGACGGTGCTCGTGAGGGACGAGCCGTGGGGCAGACCAAGAAACGGTAGGGCCCCTTCAGCCAGCCGGCGCACGGACCGACCGGCCGGTGCGGGCGCTGGAGACCCCGAAAGGGGAATAGCCAAGCTTCAATCAAGGAGGATTGCACATGGCTACCATTAACACCAATGTGCCGGCCATGACCGCCCAGCACTATCTGTCGCGGGCGCACGGCGATCTGCAGACCTCGCTGGAACGGCTGGCCAGCGGCCTGCGGATTAATCGCGGAGCCGACGACCCGGCGGGGTTGATCGTCTCTGAGAATCTCAGGGCCGAGGTCGCCGCCGTCGGACAGGCGATCGAGAACACCCAGCGGGCCAGCCTCGTCATCTCGACGGCCGAAGGCGCCCTCAACGAGGTCGCCGCCTTGTTGATCGACATCCAGGACCTCGTTGTCGAGGCCGCCAACCGCGGGGCCGTGAGCGACGAGGAGGTCCGCGCCAACCAGTTGCAGATCGACTCGGCCGTTGACTCGATCACCCGGATCGCGAACACCACGACGTTCGCGGGCCGAAAACTGATCAACGGCGAGCTGGACTATGTCCTGAGCAACGTGAGTTGGTCGGACATGCCCTCGCTGCAGGTCCACCAGGCCCAGTTCGGTACGCGGCCTTACATCCCGGTCGAGGTCGAGGTGACGCAGTCCGCCCAGCAGGCGGGGCTGTTCTACCGGACGTCGCAGATCACGGCCCCCGTCACCATCGAGGTGGCCGGCAACGTGGGCATGGTGTCCTTGTCGTTCATCTCGGGGACCCAGGCCAGTGCCATCGCGGCGGCCATCAACGTGGTCAGCGACGCAACGGGCGTCAACGCCACCGGGTCGAGCACGGGCTTCTACCTCAACTCGACGGGCTACGGCTCGGATCAGTGGCTGAGCGTCCGCGCCCTGCCCAACGACGTTGGCGGGACTATGCCCGTGGAAGACGTCAACGGTGCCGTGGTGGAGCGTGACTACGGACAGGACGCGGCGGCCACCATCAATGGGGCCAACTCGATCGGTAGAGGGCTGAACCTGATCCTGAACACCGCCACGCTCGACATCGACCTGACGCTCGATGAGGCCTTCGGCGTCGGGACCACCAGCTTCCAGATTACCGACGGTGGGATGCTCTTCCAGGTAGGACCCGACGTGAACACGAACCTGCAAGTGAACATCGGCGTTCAGTCCATGGCGGCGAACCGGTTGGGCAACCAGGGCGTGGGCTACCTCTCGCAGATCGTGACCGGCGGGGAGTACTCGCTGGTCGCCGGCGACCAGGACGCCCAGGCCCAGGCAATCATCAATGAGGCCGCCCGACAGGTATCGGTTACCCGAGGCCGACTGGGGGCCTTCGAGCGCAACACGCTCGACACCAACGTCAATCAGCTCCAGATCACGCTGGAGAACTTGACGTCGAGCCAGTCGGCCATCCGCGACACCGATTTCGCGATCGAGACGAGCCGACTGACTCGGGCGCAGATTCTGGTGAACGTGGCCAACAGTGTGCTGGCGATCGCCAACGCGACGCCGCAGAACGTGTTGTCGCTCCTGGGTGGCTAACCGGCCCGGAGGGCCTGGCAAACGCCAAGGCCGGCCGGGTCGACACACGGCATACCGTGATATCCTCCCGAACGGACGACGGGACCGGGACGTCGTCCGTTCGTTCTTTTGTTATAGCCCCTACGCGCACAAAAACACGTCCGGTCCCGAGGTGAAGGGTCATCTCGTTGTCCGGTAATCCCGTTTGTCCGGCCCGCCGATCGGTGGCCCGGGGGCTTATGGGACACCCGGCCAATTTACCTGCCGAGTCGCCCCAGGCATGGTTCCTAAAGCGTCTGCGAGCCTTGGACGATTCACCGTCTGCCGCTTGGGGGGATTGCTGCGGCGGAACGGCTGGCATCGCGCAAGGATCGTGGCGCGAGCCTGACGACGCAGCGCCCATCAAGGATGAACACGAACCAACCGGCGACCTGCAGGAAGGAACAGCGGCAGGAAGGCACCGCGAGCAAGCGTTTCGTGCGTGCCGGAGCCGCGACCTGGTCTCGGAAACGAGCCGACAACCAAACAAGACACAGGCCGACCCGGATGCTCATCGGTCGGCAACGGTCGAGGCGGTTGCCTTCACGTGCCCAGGTGTGCTGCGTCAGCCACCGTCGTCTGCGGACAGGGACCGTCTCGGGAGCCTTAGGAGGCACCAACCGTGAGTAGGATCAACACCAACATTCAAGCTATGGTCGCGGCCCGCGTCCTGGCGTTCAACAACGATGGGATGAGCCGGTCCCTCAACCGGCTCAGCACCGGCTATCGGATCAACACGGGGCGAGATGACCCGTCGGGACTGATCGCGTCCGAGACGATGCGCGCCGAGAAGAAGGCCATCACCGCTGCCATCGACAACGCGCGTGCGGCCGACAAGATGCTCGGTGTCACCGAGGCCGCCCTCGGTGAGATCAGCAGCCTATTGCTGGATCTGGAAGACCTTGTGGACCGGACCGCCAACGAGGCGGCCTTGAGTAGCGAAGAGGTCCAGGCCAACCAGCTTCAGATCGACACGATCCTCAGCTCGATCAATCGGATCGCGTCGTCGGTCGCGTACAAGGGCGAAAAACTCCTCAATGGCCGCCTCGACTACACCCTCTCCGGCACGGGCGGGAGCACGTTGTCGCACATCCAGGTCCTGGGGGCCAAGCTGGTCCCCAACGAGACGCGCTCGGTGCTGGTGGAGAAGGTCCTGTCGGCCCAGACGGGGACGCTGGTGTGGTCCTCGACGCGAGCGGGCGGCGGGCCCGACGGCTCATTGACCATCGAGGTCACCGGCAACTACGGCACCGATCAGTTGAGTTTCGCCAGTTCGACGAGCGTCGCGGACATGGTCACGGCCATCAACGGGTCGAAGGAGCTGACGGGGGTGTCGGCGGCCGCCTCGGGCGCGGTGGGTCTGACGCTCTACAGCACCGGCTACGGCAGCGATCAGTTCGTGTCGGTCTCGAAGGTCTCGGGCGGCTCGACGTTCGATACAGAGGACCTCGACGGTGCTTCGGTCAGTGAAGACTACGGCCGGGACATCCAGGTTCGCATCAACGGCACCGATGCCGTGACCAGCGGATTGGACGCGACCGTCCGGTCGTCGGTCCTGTCCGCCACACTGACGGTCGCCGAGTCGGCCAACACCAGCAGCGGGACCTACACGTTCGGCATCACAGGGGGCGGGGCCACCTTCAGCCTAGCCCCGGAGCTGGGGCTGACGGGGTATGAAGGCATCGGCATCGCCAACATGGCCACCACGTCGCTGGGCAATCCGACCATCGGGCGGTTGAGCACGCTGGGCAGCGGCCAGGCCAACCAGATGACGGCGAAGAACTTTGCGACGGCCCAGCGGACCATCCGGTCGTCCCAGGACCAGGTCTCCTCGTTGCGGGGTCGCATTGGGGCGTTCCAGCAGGCCACCCTGGAGTCCACCGTCAACTCGTTAAATGTCGCGTTCGAGAATACCTCGGCGG
>CAYOGX010000007.1:0-17088 GCA_964403235.1 uncultured Planctomycetales bacterium
CACCGTCGGCGTACCGGTCGCGGCGGCCAGATGGGTCATGCCGGCGTCGTTGCCCACGTAGGCGTCGGCAGCGGCAATGATCGTGGCCACGCGGACCAGGTCGCCCTCGACCAGGACTGGCGCGATCGCCGACAGGCGCGATTCGATGGTCTCGCCGTGGCGTTCCAGCTCGACGGGTCCCAGCATGAAGACACATCGCGCGCCGGTCGTTCGAAGCGCCTCAGCCAGGCCGACGAACCGTTCGAGGGGCCAGCATTTCGTGCGGCCACCGCTGCCCGGATGCACCAGGACGATCGGTCCGTCACCGTCGCCCGTCAGGCCACAGAGGCGTTGCCGGCCCTGCCGTCGTTCGTCGTCGCCGAATCGCAGCGTCGGCGGTGACGGCGACGGGGTGATGCCGCCGGCGCGGAGATCGTCCAGCCAGTCTTCGGTGACGTGGCGCGTCCGGCTCCGCGGCGCCGTATCGATGGTCACCACGCGGGCGGACGAGATCTCGTGGAGGCGTCGGGTGAACGTCTGCTCCGCCGTCGCATACATGTTGACGATCATCCCGAAACTGGCGAAGTAGGCAACACAGGACGAATCCACCGGTCCGTCTTCGGAAAACATGGTGTGAACGCGTAGGCGCTCCAGAGAGGTCACGGAATCAACGCCCCCGCGCCCGACCGCCAGCGACGCGATGGCCTGGTGGCCGAGGACGTCGACCGCCGCCGTCGGGAAGTGGCTCCGCAACGACCCGACCACCCGCAACGCGAGAATGAAGTCGCCAATCGCGCCGGCGTGGATCAGGCAGACGCGCGCGGACTCGTCGTCGCCGTGCGTGGGTACCGTCATGGCTGCTCGTCACCCGGCCCGCCGTCGTCGCACGGCTTGGCCGCGCCACGGCGGACCTTGTCCTGGGCCCACAGCGCCAGGCCCGATCCGATCACCAACACCGCGCCACTGGCCAACTGTGCGGGTGCGAAGCGCTCGTCGAAAATGAAATACGACAGCGTCAGCACGGCGAAGGGCGTCAATTGTAGGACGGCCGTCGGTACGGCCACGCCGACTCGCCGGATGGCCGTGTAGTAACAGACGTGGGCCAGGGCGATGCAGATCCAGCCCGACAACGCCACCAGAACCATTACGTTGAGCGGCACGTCGACGACGCGCGCTGGATCACCGAAAACGATTGCGATCACAGACAGCCCGACCGTCGTCTCCAATGCGATCACCGCGAAGGCCGTCCTCGAGTCGACCCCTCGCATCCTCAACCGCACCATCACCGCGTACACGCTCCAGAGCGCCGTGGCCGTCGTGACCATGCCCGCGCCGATGACGGTCGCCCGGATATCGACGTCGAGCCGGCTCAGGCCCGCCACGAAGCCGGGCTTGAACGCCAAGACCCCCACCGCGCCCGCCAGCCCGCACCCGAGCCCGCACCAGAACCGTTTGCTCCGCGCCAAGAGACGTTCATCGGCGAAGACGGCCATCGACAGCAACGTCGACCAGATCACGCCCATGCGTGCCAGCAGGGCCATCACGCCAGGGTCCAGATGGTACAGCGACCAGGCCCAGAACGTCTGCATCGCCGTGTTGGGAATCGCCGGCGCCAGCGCCAGCAGCCAGATCGACCGGGGCACGCGGCCCGTCGCCTGCCGGACGATTAAAAACGGCAGCCAGAACAGCAGCGCGAAGGCGTACCGATAGACGTTCTGGCTGAACGGGTCGAAGTAACCGGTGAAGTGCTTGATCCAGATCGGCGTGCTCGACCAGCACAGCAGCGTACCCACGATGGCCGTCGTTGCGAGCGGGTCGATGCCACCGGTTCGCCTGGGTTGCGTGGACAATGGGGGCTCCCCTATGGCGAACGCGATTCCGAGGCGGGCGCATAGACGACCAACGTCTTGCCGATCCGTTGGACGAGATGGCAGGGCACGCAGTGGGCGAGTTGTCGGCCGATCTGCTCGGCCTGGGCCGTGCTGTCGACGCGGACCTTGATCTTGATCAACTCGTGTTTGTGCAAGGCCTGCCGGACCTGGGCGACGATCGCGTCGGTCAACCCGCGCGCGCCGATCTGAACGCTTGGACGAAGCGACCGGGCACGGGCGGCCAGCGCCCGACGCGTCTGGCCGGGAAGTGATGGCAGGCCGTTCCGCGCATCGGTTGGCTCTGGGGGCGGCATGACGGGCACATGATAGCCGAACCGGCCGATCCGTTCACGAACCCGATGCGACTCGACGCGACCCGTCAGGTCGGCAGGTGAATCACCGTGCCGCTAATCGTCCGGACGTCCCACTTGAGGCTGGGCAGGGAGGCCCCGCCGGTCGGTGGCACCGTATCGCCCGCATCGGTGAACGTGTAGGTGATCACGCTGTTGAGGTAGTACTGATAACACCGGACGTTCAACACGTTGCCGGCTGGGTTCGGCCAGATGACCTGGTTCACGGCGGTGTTGTGCAACCAGTGGCACGCATCGGTTCCCAACAGCGGCAACGTCAACACGTCCGCGATGCAGTCGTAGCAGACCGTGTCCTGCGTCTCCGCCGGCACGCGGAAGTAGCGATCCACGCCGGTCGCATCCCGACCCGGCGTGCAAACCAGCGCGTCTCCGATGGGCACGTCGTTCGCGTCGACGTAGTACCAGCTTGCCTGACTACACACGGTGCAACCAACGCAGCTCGTTACGTCGTCCAACGCGGGGTTGATGGTGGTGCTGTTGCGACCCTGGTTGAAGGGCGCGGGCACGTTGTTCTGTGGATCGTGAAATAGGATGATCGACGGTGCTGGAAAATCCCTGTTATTGAAGAAGTCGTCGCGCCGAGGGACCGTCGGGCTCGAGGCCGGGGCGATCCCGCTCTCCAGCGGGCGACTGGTGTCGGCGATGTTGCTTCGAAACCAGCCGTTGTCATGGTAGTAGTAGAAGAGGTCCTGCGTGAGGCTGTAACACCCGACGCTCATGCCCGTGGGGTAGTGAACGTAGCCGTGCGAGAGGTACCGGCTCTCGTCCCCGATGGCCACGTCCTCCCGGAACGCGATCAGGTGCAGGTGGTAGTGCACGTGGCGGTCGGTCATGGCGTTTTGCAGGGTCAGACGGACGTTGCGATTGGTCGGGCCGGTGATGGCGACGGTGATGGTGGCCGTCGCCGCCGGCAGAGGGGACTGCGCCAGCCCGTCGGTCGTGCGATAGGTAAACGTGTCCGTGCCGACGAAATCGTCGTTCGGCGTGTAGGGCACGGTCAGCCCGACGGGCGTGCCGACCTGACCGTTGAACGGTCCCGAGACGATCTGGACGGTCAGCGGGAACGGGCAGCCGTCCCCGTCGCCACCCTCCAACACGATGTCGGTGGTCTGGTTGGCCTGCGCGTTTCGGGCGACGTCGTTGGCAAACGGGATCTGATTGTCCACGCCGAAGCCGACGGTGGCGACCCTGCTATCGGCCGCGCCGTCATTGACGTGGTACGTGAACTGATCGCATCCCGTGAAGCCGGCGATCGGGGTGTAGGTCACGCTCGGCCACGCGGTGGCGAGCGCACCGTTACTGGGATTGGTATCGATGATATAGGCCAGCGGTCCTGGTCCCCCGTCCGGGTCCGTGGCGACCACGGTAAAGGTGACGGGGGTGCCGGCCGTCGTACCGACGCCCTGGTCACTGGCGACGGGAGCTTGGTTCGGCGGCGGGCCGCAGCATCCGACAACGGCCACAACCCCGATCGACGCCAAACGAGCGCGCACGGTAATCGACCTCATGTTCATCCCTCTATCCTCCATGCGGAATTACGCAAAGCGATTCGCCTGGTGAGCCCAAACAAATCTCCCTGCATTATGGTAGCCGAAAACCGCTCGGCTTGGCAAGTCGCCTAGTCAACGATCCGTACCGCCCGGAGCAGGATGGTCCGGGCCGGCTTGCTGGGCTCGGTGCCGCCGGGCCCCCTGGGCTGGGTCGTCGTCGGCACGGCCGCGATCTCATCCAACGCCTCCAGACCCCGCACCACCTTGCCGAAGATCGCAGACTTGCCGTCCAGCGTGGCCAGGGCGCGCCGATCGATCTCCTTGGTCGGTTTGAAACAGATGAAGAACTGGCACGTGGCCGAATCCGGGTCGCTCGGGCGACGGGCCATGCTCAGCGTCCCTGCCTCGTGCTTGAGGGTCTCACTGAATTCGCCCTTGATCGGCTCGAGCTGTCGGGCCTTGGCCGGGTCCGCAAGTTTGCCGAACTGTACGATGAACCCCGGGATCATGCGGTGACATTCGATGTTTTCGTAGAAACCCGCCTTAGCGAGCTTGACGAAGTTGGCGACCGTTTCGGGGGCCTGGTCGGGCCACAGCTCGGCCTCCATGTGTCCGAAATTCGTCTCGATGACCGCGCGGATCTTCCGACCCACGTCCTCGGCAGGCCCCACCGGCGCGGAGCTGGCCGACGGCGCCGCCGCCGTCGGCGCCGCATCCGCCGGCATGGACGCCGGCTGGCTGGTCGGCTCGACCTCCTCGTCCCAGGTGAATGCACCGCCCGCCCGGCGCGATTCCTTGTAGCACCCAACCAACAGCCCCACCGCCGCGCCGCACAAGAGCACGATCCCAATTCGCCTTGACACGCGACACCTCGCTCGTTCTCGGCCGACTGACCACGTATTCAGCGGGTCGCCCCGTCGAGTGGTCTGTCCCGTCCAGCGGTACCTCCCACCTGGCAAGCATCAGGGTACTACACGAGGCCCCGCTTGGCCACGCTGTTTTCCGAAAACGGGTCGCTGCAACCAGGGCCAACGGCACCGCATCGCCCGCCGGGGCCCCCTCACCCTCCGCCCGGCTCGGTGCCGGCCGACCGGCTGTACACCGCCTCGGCGGCCCCTACCGCGCTGCCGGGCGTCACCGCCTGGCCCATCTCCGCCAGGATCCGCTCCAGCCCGCTCAGCACCAGCAACACGTTCCGGGCGGTGGCCGCGTGGCCCATCAGCCCGATCCGCCAGGCCTTGCCCTTGAACTGACCCAACCCGCCGCCGATCTCGATGCCGAACTCGTCGAGCAGCCGCTTGCGAACGGCCCCGTCATCGACGCCCTCCGGGATCCCCACCGCGTTGAGCATGGGCAGGCGATGGCCCTGCTGGGCCAACATCCCGATCCCGATGGCCTCCAACCCCTCCCGCAACGCCTCGTGATGCAGCCGATGCCGTGCGAACCGGGGCTCCAACCCCTCCTCGGCCACGACCCGCAGCGCCTCGCGCAGGGCGTAGATCATGTTGATCGGTGCGGTGTGGTGGTACAGTCGCTCGCTGCCCCAATACTGCCGGACCATCGTCATGTCCAGGTACCAGCTCTGCACCTTGCCGCGACGGGCTTCGATGGCCTCGAGCGCCCGCGGACCGAACGTGACCGGCGCCAAGCCCGGTGGACACGACAGACACTTCTGCGTCCCGCTATAGCACGCGTCGATCCGCCAATCGTCGACGCGAACGTCCGTCCCGCCCAGCGACGTGACCGTGTCGACCAGCAGCATCGGGCCCGCCTCGTAGACGACGCGGCTGATCGGTTCGATCGGCTGGTGCGCGCCCGTGCTCGTCTCGGCGTGGACGATCCCCACCCACTTCGTCTTGGGATGGGCCGACAGCGCCTCGGCCACCTGATCGGGCTCGATGACGCGGCCCCAGTCAACCGACACGTTGTGGACGACCGCGCCGCACCGCTGGGCCACGTCCGTCATTCGCTGCCCGAACACCCCGGCCACGCAGACCAACACCTCATCCCCCGGCTCGACCAGGTTGCACACGCAGGTCTCCATGCCCGCGCTGCCGGTGCCGCTGACGGCCAACGTCAACTCGTTCTTCGTGCGGAACACGTGCTGGAGCAGGTCGCGCGTCTCGTTCAGGACGGTCAGGAACTGCGGGTCGAGGTGCCCGATCGTCGGACAGCTCATCGCCCGCAGGACCCGGTCCGGCACGTCGCTCGGGCCCGGACCCATCAGGATGCGACTCGACGGTACGAGCTCGCCGGGGATTTTCATGATCGCTCGCTCCAACGTGGCCGACATCTTCTCAACCGGCCGGCGACCCGTCGGCCGGGTTCACCGTAACCATACCAGCAAACGCCCGCGACCGCGAGCCCCTACGCGGACTGGCCCGCGGCCATCGCAGCGGCTATACTCCGCCCTGCTCGATGGAGTCGCATATGCCCGAAAACCGCATCGACGCCACGTTCGCCCGGCTCCGAGCCGCCGGGGACAAGGCCCTGATGCCCTACCTGACGGCGGGGTTCCCGGACCTCGACGTCACGGCCGACCTGCTCGTTCGCGTCTCACAGGCCGGTGCGTCGGTCATCGAGCTGGGCATCCCCTACTCCGACCCCATCGCCGACGGTCCGGTCATCCAGGAATCCTTCACCCGGGTGCTGGCCGGTGGGCTCCGCGTCCAGGACGTGTTCGACATGGTCCGCCGCGTCCGGGCCGACGTGGCCGCGCCTATCCTCTCGATGGTCTCGTTCAGCATCGTCCATCGGATCGGCGTGGCCGACTACGTCCGGCAGGCGGCCGACGTGGGGTTCGACGGGCTGATTCTGCCCGACCTGTCCCTCGAGGAGGCGCCCGACATCGCCGAGCAGACGGCCTCGGCCGGTCTCCGGTTGGCCATGCTCGTCACGCCCACCAGCTCGCCCGACCGCTTCGAGCGGATCGCGCGGATCAGCCAGGGCTTCGTCTATTACGTGTCGGTAGCGGGCATCACGGGCGAGCGTGATCGGCTCCCCCCGGCGTTGCGGGACAACGTCCGTCGGCTGCGGCAGATCGGCGGCAAACCCGTCTGCGTGGGGTTTGGCATCGCCGGGCCCAAGCACGTCCGCCAGGTTTGCCAGGTCGCCGACGGCGTCATCGTCGGCAGCGCCATCGTCCGCCGCATCACCGCCGCCGCCGACGCGGGCACTCCCGCGGACGCCATCGTCCGGCTGGTCACCGACTTCGTCGCCGAGCTGGCCACCGGACTGAGCTAGCGATCTGCCACGTGTGATTCGACGAACGCTACGCCGTTCCACCGAGCCGGCCCGTCCCCGGGCCGGTTGGGCATCTGTAGGGAGTTCCCCTTCGAATCATGACCGGCCCGAGGACGGGCCGGCTCAGTGGAGCGGGAGCGGCCGGCCCCGACTTCGATCGTCAAGCCGAGCGGACCGCGGGACCGCGCAAAAACAACGGGCGGCTGGTGGCCCGGAGGCCACCAAACCGCCCGTTTTGATTCTCACCAAACGACCCCACCGTCGCGCGTCGGCCTGCCGATGATTCGGCGACCGGCGGCCGTGACTAATCCTTGTCTACGTTGTTCTCTCCCTGGTGCACGATCACCGAGTCGTTGGGGTCAATCGGCATGCCAATGGACGCGTCGTTCCCGACCTCCACGCCGCCATAGATGCCGTCGAGGTTCTCGTAAATGAGGTCAGGGTGGTTATAGCCGTCGGTGTTGGTGAGCGGGAAGGTGCCGACGGGCAACCCACAGGCGGCCCTGGGTTCGAACGAGGCGTGGCCGTCCTGGAAGAGCACGTTCTGGCCCTCGCCGTCGCTGTGGTTCTCGGAGTTCACCTGCTTCCACATGTCGGCCTTCCAAAACTCACCTGGGTAACTGTCCTTGTTGTAGAAGTTCGTGCTGGTGCCCCACGGATTGGAATTGAAGACCGTCTTCTCGTTCCCATCGGCTATCATCGCCATGCCCGGGTCGCGGGCCTCGCTCGGGGTGGCCGGGTTGCCCACCCCGCCCCCCGACATCGTGTAGGGATACTGGTACCCGTAGCTGACGTTGTCCACCGAGAAGAAGTCATAGTAGGTCATCGGGTTGGGGATGTCGTCGGAACTGTCGCCGCTGCTGGGGCAGACGAACTGCTTGGCCGTCGTCCCGCCCTGCTTGACCAGCAACCAGAAACACCGGGAGATACTGGGGTCCTGGGGGATTCGCGGTATCGTGCCGGGCGGGAATGGGCCACGATAATCAGGATCGGCGATCACGCCGATGCCCGCATAGTCGTCAACGTGCTTATAGTACGGCGCGACTGGCCACCGCTCGTTGAAGTCATTCGCGTAGATCTTGGCCGACTGCCCGATCCCACGGACGTTCGCGGCGCAGACCGCGCGCTTGCTCAGCTCGCGGGCGCGGGCCAAGCTCGGCAGCAGGATCGAGATCAGCAGCGCGATGATGGTGACCACCACCAACAGCTCGATCAACGTAAATCCTTTGCGTTTCATGGCTAGGTCCTCCTAACTCAAACGCTCACTCACACGCTGCCCGGTCGGGCCACCCGACGGGCGGACCACCCGAGCAAGAAACCAACTCGCAGCCGGCCTTGCACCCCTTCCGCACCGACAGGGTGCGTGCAATGCGGCTACGCCGTCTATGTTGAGGGAGTCGAGAACCGACGTCAGTGGGCCAAACCCGCCTGTCCCGGCCCGCGCTAGTCGGGGGCCAAAGCCTACGTTCTGGCAAACACCCGGCCAGGGGATTATGAAGACGAACGGCTAGGATTCAGGCCGGGTCTGCCTGGCCCTCGGTCGCACCGGGCGGCCTCGGGTCATACAACGACGTACTTCCGGCGGGTTGCGGGGGAGTCTGGGAATGACAGTATGATAGCGGTTGCTGCCGCCTAACACCAAATGACCTAACCATAAACCTACGATCTAGGCCTCCGCAGACGTCCTCCGACTCCCGTTGCCTCTACCTATATCCTACTCGATCTTCGGCCGGTGTCAACGTGAAACGTGACCATTTTCCCTCGCCAGCCCACCGATCGACGCATCCGCGCCCTCCACCGATTGCCTGCGAACACGGAATCTGACCGCCCCCGAGGGGTATCGAGAATGCCAAGGTCTTTTGAAGCAAGCAGTTAGATCCATTTTCGCTCGATCGCCCGAACCACCTTCTCAGCCCGCGACCCTCCGGGCATGCATCCGCGGGGGTTCGGTCCCCCGTGTTTGGCCCCACCCCGTCCGGCGGGGTCCCCGCAACTGGGGGGACTGCGCGCTGCCTCTTACTGCCAGGATGTCGGTGCCTCGGTGGGGTGCGAAGGACGGGGGGACGGGTCAGCTCGTGGCCTGGACGGCGTCGATCAGACCTCGCATGTAGCCGACGGCCCAGAGGCGGCCGAGGATCGTGTAGCCCGGCTCCCCCGACGACTCGCCCTCGAGCTGGGGCACGTGGTCGGGCCGCATCGGGCCGGTGAAACCGATCTCGTGATACGTCCGCATCGCCTCGAACATGTCGGTCGGGCCGTTGTCGTGGAACGTCTCCTGGAACCGCTCGCCCGTGCCGCGGACATCGCGGAAGTGGACGTAGTGGATATGGTCGGCCAGCCGGTGGATCGTGCCCGGCAGATCCACACCCATCTCCAGGAAGCAGCCTTGGCAGAAACAGATCCCGTTGGCCGGGCTCGGGACCAACGCGACGAGCCGCTCGAAGGCGGGCACGTCGCACAGGATGCGGGTCACGCCACGGAGCGGTGAGATCGGCGGGTCGTCGGGGTGCAGGGCGAGCTTCACGCCGGCCTGTTCGGCCACGGGGATCACCCGCTCGAGGAAATAGGCCAGGTGGTCCCACATCTGCTCGTCGGCGATCGCGCCGACGTCCTCGATGGGGAGCTGGTCGGCCAACTCGACGTCGAAGCCGCTGACCAGCGCATCGCCGCGGTCGGGGATCGCGAACGACGTTCGCGACCAGTCGGTACCGGCCATGAAGTTGTAGCAGAGGATGGCCACGCCCGCCCGGCCCATGTTGCGGATGAGCGTCTGGACGCCCCGGATCTCGTCGTCTCGACCCGGTCGGCCGGTCTTGATGCGGTCCATGGGCACGTAGCCCTCGACGACCGACAAACGCAGGCCGAACCGTTCCACCCGGTCCCGCAGCTCGGCCAGCTCGTCATAGTCGAGCCCGGGATACCTGACCACGGCGTCATCGGCGCCGACCTGGCTGGCCAGTCGCAGGTTCACGTCCGACATCGGCGTCAGCACGAGCGCGATCCGCATGCCCACCCTCCCACGAAACCGGCGTCTGGCCGGGACCTGATCGTACCCGACCCGATCAGTCGGGTCGAGGTTGCCTGGCCCATCCCTCGCGTTCCGATGGTTGGCGTGCGGCTGTGGAAGCCGGGTGGGAAGCTGCCCAGCCGCTCGGTGTGGCACGGTCAAGCGACCCCGAGGGACGAGGCTGAGCTTGGCCGTGGGCCCGCAGATGATCTCGGCAACATGGCCAAGGTCCGACCCTACCGGGTCGTCCCTTGACCATGCCACACAAACGCCACGATTTCTTGGATGCACCTACCGCGACTCCGCAAGGCCACCCGATGGTTGACCCGCATCGGGCCCCTCCATTATGCTGCTGATAGGAGGCACCGGCTGCCATCTCGCGGTGGGGGGATCGTCCGGTGGGCGTCGGCGTCACGTCGTTACACCGTGGAGTCGCTCATGAAAAACGATCTGGTCAAGGCGCATCTGAACCTCCACGCGATCCTGCCCAATCTGGAGGAGCTCGTCGAGTTTGATCCCGAGATCGGCCAATTGGTCGGGTCGTGGGACATCACGGTCGAGTTTGCCGTTCGCGGGGGCCCGCGGGCGTACGTCTCGATCCACAACGGGCAGTGTCGGGTCGGCCGCGGCCGGGCTGATCGGGCCGACGTCAAGCTCTGGTTCAAATCGCCCGAGCACCTCAACGCCATGTTCGACGGTAAGGCCAAGCCGATCCCCCTCAAGGGCTTCACCCGGTTGGGATTCATGTCCAGCGAGTTCGGCAAACTGACCGATCGGTTGGAATACTACCTGCGGGCGTCGGACGACGTGCTGAAGGACCAGCGGGTGTTCGAGTTCGTGACGCGATGCATGCTGTACACGGCCATCATGGGTCTGGCGGAGCTGGCCGAGTTCGATCCGGCCGTGGCGGATCTGGCCGGCCACACGCCGAATGGCACGGCGGAGTTTTCGATCCTGCCCGACGGCCCGTCGGCCCACCTGGTGCATCAGAACGGGAGCTTCACGGCGGCCAAGGGACCGGCCGACGCGCCCAACGTCAGGATGCAGTTCCGCGACCTGCGGGTCTGCAACGATCTGCTCAACGGTCGGGTCGACGCGTTCGCCGCCCTGGGACGCGGCGACGTCGTCCTCCTCGGATTCCTCCCGTTGGCCGATCAGCTCAACGCGATGTTGGAGTACCTCGAGCCGTACCTCAAGTGAACGATCGTTCGGCGGGCGCGGTCCGGCCCGCCACAGGATCGGGGAGTGCTCAATTATGGCAGACATGAAGACAGCCACACAGGCGGAGAAGGCCCTGTACCGGTTCGATCGCTCGATCGAGCTGTTCGAGCGGGCCACCAAGGTCATTCCGTGCGGGATCTACGGGCATCATTCGCCGGCGATCCGCACGCCGGGCGCGACGCCGTACTACTTCGAGCGCGGCGAGGGCAGCCACGTCTGGGACGTGGACGGCAACGAGTACATCGACTGGATCTGCTCGTACGGGCCGATGCTGCTGGGCCACCGCCATCCCAAGGTCGAGGCCGCCGCCGCCAGGCAGCGGGAGAAGGGCGATTGTCTCAGCGCCCCGGGCGAGGTGATGGTCGAGTTGGCTGAGCGCCTCGTCGACATCACGCCCTTCGCCGACTGGTTCGTGTTTGCCAGGAACGGCTCGGACATGACGACCTGGGCCCTCCAGGTTGCCCGGGCCCACACAGGTCGGGACAAGGTGATCATGGCCCAGGGCACCTACCACGGCAAGGACGCCTGGTGCACGCCTGGCCACGCCGGTCTGACCGCGGCGGATCGCCAGAACATGCTGACGTTTCCCTGGAACGACCTGGCGGCGCTGCGGAGATTGGCCGATCGGCATCGCGGCGAGGTGGCCGCCGTCATCCTGACGCCCTATCACTTCCCCAACTGGTGGGACAACGAACTGCCGGCCGAGGGGTTCTGGCAGGGCGTGCGAACGGTGTGCGACGCGGAGGGCATCGTCCTGGTCCTCGACGACGTGCGGACGTGTTTCCGGCTGCACATGGGCGGCAGCGGCGAGTACTTCGGCGTCAGGCCCGACCTGGCCGCCTACTGCAAGGCCATCGCCAACGGCTATACCCTCAGCGCCTGCGGTGGCCGAAACGAATTCAAAACCGCCGCCAGCAAGGTCTTCCTGGCCGGCAGCTACTGGTTTAGCGCCGTGCCGAAGGCGGCCGCAATCGCCACGCTGGACGAGTTGGAGGCCTGCGACGGCATCGCCCGGATGGCCGAGATCGGCGAGATATTCTGCAAGGGCCTGACCGACTGCGCCGCCTCGCACGGCCTGCAACTGACGTGCAGCGGGCATCCCGCGATGCCCTTCGTGCGGTTCACCAACGACGACGACATGTACCGCAATCAGGTATGGTGCGGCGAGATGGCGCGTCGCGGCGTGTTCGTGCACCCGCATCACAACCTGTTCGTCTCGACGGCGCACACGCAGGAGGACGTGAACCGGACGATCGAGGCCGCCGGCGACGCGTTTCGCGTCGTCAAGGAGCAGTTCGGCTCTTAACGTTGCCCCGATGGGCCCTACGGCGAGCGAAGGAAACGATCCATGCCCGTGACCGATGAGGAGATCAAGCGACTGGAAGACAAGGCCTGGGAGATCCGGCGGCTGGCCCTCCAGGTCACCGGCTGGGCCGGCGGCAGCCACATCGGCGGGGCGCTCAGCCAGACCGACATGCTGGTCGCGCTCTACTACAAGCTCATGCGGATCGACCCGAAACGCCCGGACTGGGAAGACCGCGACCGGTTCGTCCTGAGCAAAGGCCACGGCGGGGTCGGGCACGCGGCCATCCTGGGCGACCTGGGGTTCTTCGACATTGAGCTGCTGAAGACCTTCAACAAGACCGGCTCGGCCTTCGGCATGCACCTGGACGCGTTGAAGGTCGAGGGCGTGGACGCCTCGACGGGCTCGCTGGGCCACGGCTTGGGCATCGCGTTGGGCATGGCTATCGGCGCCCGGCTCCAGGGCAAGTCGTGGCATACCTACTGCGTCTGCGGCGACGGCGAGCAGTGCGAGGGCACGATCTGGGAAGGCGCGATGTCAGGCAACCAGTTCAAGGTCACCAATCTCACCGTGCTGCTGGACCGCAACATGTTGATGATCGACGGGTTCACCGAGGACATCATGGCGCTGGAGCCGCTCGCCAAGCGATGGGAATCGTTCGGGTGGTACGTCCAAGAGATCGACGGTCACGACATGCGTCAGATCTGCCAGGCCGTCGAGAACGCCCACGCCGAGACCGAACGTCCCTCGATCATCATCGCCCGGACGGTCAAGGGCAAGGGCGTGGACTTCATGGAGAACCGGCCGGAATGGCACTACGGGGGTCTGGACAGCGCCCGCCTCGAGGAGGCCCTGGCCGCCGTGGATCGCGCGTACGGCAAGGGCTAGGGCCCTTTCGCGACCGCTTCTTGCCGGAACCAAGTCTCGTGTCCCGCGGTCGGCATCCGCGGGGCCGGTTGTGCTGCCCGGTTTGGGCCGGTCCGAAACGAACCGGCACAGCCGATCCTACGCCTGGTACACGCACCGGCCCCTGGCCAATGTTTACATCGGCTTCACGGGCTCAGGTTGTTCGTTGGCGGTCGCGAGGTGTGGCTTGGGCTCGGCGCCTTTGCTGGTCGCACTCGGGGCGGTTTGCTCCACCTTGGCTTTCTTTTCCGCCAGGCGATCTTCAGTCCACTGGCGGATCCGACGGTCCTTCTCGTCGATTTCCAACGCCTTGCCCGTCAAGTGGAGCAAGACGTAACAGCCTACGACGACGGTCAGGACGCACGCCAGCGCGGTTCCCGAGATCATGGGTGGGCCCTTCGGCGAGATCGCTGTAGGTATCATCGTCATGTTTCGGTGGCAAGGTTAGTCGGCTCTTCGAGTGGTCCGCTTGCGTCTGCCGGGCCCGAATCGGGATGCTCAGCCAACCAGGTGGGCGGGCAGGGGCTTGGCGTTGCGGCACTTGGGGAACGCGCTGCAACTGAGGAACCGTCCGCTACGTCCGGTGCGGATGACCATCTTGGCCCCGCACTGTTCGCAATCGATGTCGGTGGGTTCGGGCTTGGGCTTGGCGGGCGCCGGCCCGAGCTCGGCCTCGGCCTGTTCCTTGGCCTTGGTGTTCAACCGGCCGGTGGTCCGGCAGTTCGGGAAATCGCTGCACGACAGGAACGGTCCCCACGGTCCGCGCTTCAACGCCATCTCCGAGCCGCAGGTCGGACACTTGACCGGCTGGTCGAGCGAATCGATCGCCAACTTGCCGGACTTGGTCAGTCGGACACCCGGGTTGCCCTCGTTGTGGGGCACGGTACCCGCCTCGGCCGCACCGGTTGGCGGGGCCTTGCCGGATGCAGTCTTCTTGCCCCGACCGGTCTTGTCCGACGATGCCTTGGCGGCTGCTCGCTTGGCAGGGGTCTTACCGGGCTTGGTCGTTTTGGATGGTGCGGCGGTTGCGCCCTCGCTGGGGCCGCCATCGTCAGACGACGCGGCGGCCTTGAGCGCCTCCAGCTTGTCGATCGGTTTTGTGTTGCGGCACTTGGGGAACCCGCTGCACGAGATGAACTTGCCTCGCCGGCCAACACGGATGACCATCGGCTTGCCGCACTTCTCGCAGCCAAACCCCGCGGGTTCCGGTTCGGTCCTGGGCGGCGGCTCGATGTAGACGCCCTCCGGCAGGGGCTTGGTATTGCGGCACTGGGGATACCCGCTGCAGCCCAGAAACGACCGCCGGCCCCGCCACTTGACCGCCATCGGCAATCCGCACAGGTCGCACGACTCGGTGATGTCCGTTTCCTTGATCCGCTTGAGCGGGCGGCCCGACTCGTCACAAGGGACCGTGTAGTCGCAGTCGGGATACCCGCTGCACCCCAGGAACGGCCCGTTCCGCGATCGACGCACCACCATGTCCTTGCCACAGCGCTCGCACTTCACCTCGCTCACGCCGTTCTGCATCGGGTTGCCCTCGGCGTCCACGTCGAAGGCCGTCTTGCAGTCCGGGTAGCCCGTGCACGACAAGAACCGCCCGTTCTTGCTCCAGCGATAGACCATCTCCTTGTCGCATCGGGGGCAGCGGTGCGAGCTGGGCTCCGCGCGGGTCGCCTCCATCTCCTCGCCGGCCTTGGCCAGATCGTGGCTGAACGGGTCGTAGAATTCCTTGAGCACCGCCACCCAGTCCATCTGCGATTCCTCGATCTTGTCGAGGTCGTCCTCCATGTGGCTGGTGAACTTTGTTTCCATGACGTCGGGGAAGTGCTGGACCAGCTTGTCCGTCACCACCTCACCGAGCGGGGTCGCCCAGAACCGCCGATCCCGCTGTTCGACGTAGCCCCGATCCTGGATGGTCTGGATGATGGCCGCGTACGTGCTGGGTCGCCCGATGCCCTCGGACTCGAGCGTCTTGACCAGCGACGCTTCGGTGTACCGCGCTGGCGGCGAGGTGAAGCACTGCGTCGGCTCGATGGCGATCGGCGCGAGCGCCTGGTCCTCGGCCAGGTCGGGCAATAGTTGCTCGCCGTTCGATGTCACGCCCGCCACGCGGAGGAATCCATCGAAGACGAGCCGTCGCCCGGTGGCCTTGAACGTCGCCACACCGGCGGTGCTGTCCGCCTCAATGAGGATGGTCGTGCTGTCCCACTGGGCGGGCGGCATCTGGCTGGCCACGAACCGCCGCCAGATCAGGTCATACAGCTTCCACTGTTCGTCGCTCAGGGCGCCCTTCATCGATTCGGGCGTGCGGGTCGGGTCGGTCGGGCGGATGGCCTCGTGCGCCTCCTGGGCGCGCTGGCCGGACCCGAATCGGTTGGGCTTCTCGGGGACGTAGTCCGGCCCACAGTT
Organism: uncultured Planctomycetales bacterium; assembly: GCA_964403235.1. Classification (GTDB taxonomy): domain Bacteria; phylum Planctomycetota; class Phycisphaerae; order UBA1845; family JAFGLZ01; genus JAFGLZ01. The sequence goes on from CAYOGX010000007.1 coordinate 15,801, forward strand.
GGCGCCGATCCAACCGCGAACGGCCTCGAGAGACTCGTTGGACACGTTCGTCGAGTCGGTTCGCATGTAGGTGATCAGCCCGACGGGGCCCTCGTCGCCACCGACGTCCAGGCCCTCGTACAATTGCTGGGCGACCCGCATGGTCCGCGACGCACTGAAGCGGAGCCGGTTCGACGCCGCCTGCTGCATCGAGGCCGTTGTGAATGGCGCGGGCGGTCGACTGGCCGTCCGCTTGGTGGCCACTGACGCGATGCGATGCTCGGGCGCCCGGTTCGGATCGGTCTGACCGACCAGGCGCACGAGATTCAGCCCGAGATGCTCGTAGTCGGCCCACGGTGCTTCCTGCTGATGCCGACAGACGAACCCCAGGGCCTCGGCGACGCGTCGCGCCTCGGCTGCGTCAAACGGCTTGAACGCGGCGCCGTCCAAGTGGGTCAACTCGGCCCGAAGACACTGATGCTGGGTCGACCAAGCGAGCTTGTCCTTCTCGGACGGGCCGTCGGGTTGTTCGGCCGATTCGAGGAACTGCGTCCATGCCTGTAGAGCCGCCTCGGCCTGTTCCGGCTGGAGCGAGAAGGTTCCCATGATCCGCCAGTACTCGGTGGGGACGAACGCGCGGATCTCGCGTTCCCGCTCGACGATGAGCTTGACCGCCACCGACTGGACCCTGCCAGCCGACAGCCCCTTGGCGATCTTCCGCCACAGCAGCGGGCTGAGCTGATACCCGACGATGCGGTCGAGGATCCGCCTGGCCTGCTGGGCGTTCACCTTGTCCAGGTCGATCTCGTGGGGGTGCTGGAAGGCCTGCTGAATGGCCGATCGTGTGATCTCGTTGAAGACCACGCGACGCACCTTCCGGGGCGGCAGCTCGAGCGCCTGGACCAGGTGCCAGGCGATGGCCTCGCCCTCGCGGTCGAGGTCCGTGGCCAGGTAGACCTCGGTGGCGGCGTCAGCGGCCTTTTTCAGTGATCCGAGCACTTTTTGTCGGCTTGTCAGATTCTCGTACGTCGGCTCGAATCCGTTGGTCAGGTCGATGCCCAGCTCGCGGGTGGGCAGGTCGCGGACGTGACCCATGGAGGCCTGAACCTGGTAGTCGGGCCCCAGGTACTTGTTGATCGTCCGCGCCTTGGCGGGCGACTCGACGATCACTAACGCCTTGGCCGAACTGGCCTTGCGTCGCTTGGCGGTCTTGCTCTTGCCCTTGGCGTCCTTGGCCATCGATGCTGATTTCCAACAAATAGCCTCTGGAACCCAGTTTGGAACGCGGGCACTAACACCCTACATCGGC